>NZ_AQPL01000213.1:0-4382 GCF_000395345.1 Cupriavidus sp. WS
CACCAGCCACACCGCCACGCCGATCAGCGCGCCGCCGGCGGCATGCGCCCACGACAGCTGCTCGTGCAGGAACAGCGCACCCCACACGATGCCGAACGGCGGGATCAGGAAGGTCACGGTCAGCGAGCGCACCGGCCCCAGGTCCGCGATCAGCCGGTAGTAGAGGATGTAGGCGATGGCGGTGCAGAACATGCCCACGCCGAGCATCGCCAGCCACACGCCCGGCCCGGCGGCCGGCAGCGTGTTCTCGCGCCACAGCGCGGCGGCGCAGAACGGCAGCAGGAACAGCGCCGCGCCGAACATGCTGCCGGTGGCCACCAGGCGGCTGTCGAGCCCGCCCTGCGCGGTGATCCAGCGCCGCGCCAGGAAGCCGGCCAGCCCGTAGCAGGCCGTCGCCACCAGGCAGGCGGCGGCGCCCAGCAGCACCTGCGGCGTGAACGCCACCGGGCCGGTGCGCGTCAGCACCGCCACGCCGGCCACGCCGAGCACCACGCCGCCGGCCTTGTTCAGCGTCAGGCGCTCGCCGAAGCCCACCGCCCCGATCAGCACGCCCATCAGCGGCGTCATCGCGTTGAACACCGCCGAATAGCCGGCCGGCAACCACAGCGCCGCGAACGCATACATGACGAAGGGGATGCCCGAGTTGATCACGCCCAGCGCCATCACCGCGCGCCACTTGCCGCGCATGTCCCAGCGCACGCGCATCAGGGCCAGGCAGGCCAGCAGCGTCAGCGCGCCGATCAGCACGCGCAGGAAGGCCGTCGTGAACGGCCCCAGCACCGGCGCGCCGATGCGCAGGAACAGGAAACTGGCGCCCCAGATGGCGGCCAGGGACAGCAGGCGAAACAGATCGGTGGGTTTCATGGCGGGGTGGAAGGCCGGGATGCCCGGATTAGACGCGGGGCCGCGGCCGGCCGCAAGCTGCTTTCGGACATGTTCCTGTCCGGAAAAGACGGCGTGAAGTTATCTATTGAACACAATTTGCGCGACTTTAGAGGCGGGAGAGCCTCTCGATCCCCTCGGAAGGGGGGTGACGCAAATCCGGCGTGACAAGCCGCGTTAAGTTATTTTAAAATCTGATCTGCGCCAGAGTTAATTGACCCCTCCGACGCATTCCCGACAAGCCGCCACGCTCGTGGCGGCTTCTTTTTTTTGCGGCGCGTGGACCACAACTATAAATCAACGTCAACCGCAATGCGAGATCCCGCGTTTGCACCGTCATGAAACGACAGTTCCTTGGCTTGCTCGCCCGCATCTACGTCCTCCAGTTCGCCGTCGAGGTCCCGGCCACCGTGGCCATGCTCGCCGAAATGCTGATGGAGTACGGCTTCCAGGTGGATATCGGCTCCGTCCGCCCGCTGCTGCGCGCGCTGCAGATGGACGGCTACATCGAAAGCGTGCTGCGCGACGGCATCGGGCGGGTCTACCTGATCACCGAGCGCGGGCGCGAGGAACTGCGCGCCAGCCGCGCGCACGTGGACGATCTCTACCGCCGCCTGCACTCGCGCAACGATCCCTCCGAAGCCTCCAACGGCTGACCCGCCGGCCGTTCTCCCCTGCCGCGCCGCGCTTGCCGCGATACCGTCCGTACCCGTTTCTGCGTGGCCACGCCCGCCGGCGCCGGCCCGCCTCCGACGAAAAAGGCCCGGACGCGGCAGCGCCTCCGGGCTTTTTTCGTCGGCGGGCCGGTCAGGCCGCCTTACTTCTTCTCGGCCTTGCCTTCGTAGCGCTTGCTCCACTCGGCCAGGATGCGGTCGCGGTTGGTGCTGGCCCAGCCGAAGTCGTTCTTGATCAGGCGCTTCTCGTAGTCGGCCGGCAGCAGCGCATCGGGCTTGGCGATGCCGGGAATGGCCAGCACCGCGAAGTTCTTCTCGTACAGCGCCATCGCCTCGCCGGAGGCGGAGAAGTCGGCCAGCCTGCGCGCGGCTTCCAGGTTCCTGGTGCCCTTGACGATGGCGGTGGCCTCGATGTCCCAGCCCAGCCCCTCGGACGGCAGCACGATGTCGATCGGCGCGCCTTCCTTCTTGGTCTTCATGGCGCGGTACTCGAACGCGATGCCGATCGGGAACTCGCCCTGCGCGGCCATCTTGCACGGCTTGGAGCCCGAATGCGTGTACAGGCCGATGTTCTTGTGCAGCGCGTCCATGTAGGACCAGCCCTTCTGCTCGCCCATCATCTGCAGCCACGCGCTCACGTCGAGGTAGCCGGTGCCGGACGAGGCCGGATGCGGCATGACGATCTTGCCGGCGTACACCGGCTTGGTCAGGTCGGCCCACGAGGCCGGCTTGGGCAGGCCCTGCTTCTGCGCCTCCACGGTGTTGAAGCAGATCGCCGCGCCCCAGACGTCCATGCCGACCCAGGCCGGCGGGTTGGCGGCGCTGCGGTACTGCGCCTCCACCGCCGCCAGGTTCTTCGGCGCGTACGGCTGCAGCATGCCTTCCTTGTCGAGGATGGCCAGGCTGGAGCCGGCCAGGCCCCAGATCGCGTCGGCGCGCGGCGCGGCCTTCTCGGCCAGCAGCTTGGCGGTGACGATGCCGGTGGAGTCGCGCACCCACTTGATCTCGATGTCCGGGTTGGCCTTCTCGAAGGCGGCCTTGTAGGCGGCGATCTGGTCGGCCTCGAGCGCCGTGTAGACGGTCAGCACGGTGTTGGCATGAGCGGCGCCGGCCAGCAGCGCGAAGGCGGCCACGGCGGTGGCGGTGCGGAACGGATGAGGCATGGTTTCTCCTTGGGATGCGTGCGGATGCGGTGATGCGGGTTCGGAAATCCGGGCCGGCCGGTCAGTGCGCCGGCGCGCGCCACGCCTGCGTGCGGCGCAGCCAGCCGCGCGCGGCGCCGAGCAGCAGCAGGCAGGCCAGCGCCGAGGTCAGCAGGATCAGCGTGGACATGGCCGCGGCGGACGCGGTGTCGCCGGCGTCGTCCATGTTCAGCACGGAGATCGCGGCCAGCACGGTGTCGGGGCTGTAGAGGAAGACCACCGCCGACACCGTGGTCATGGCCGAGACGAACAGGTAGCGGAAGATGTCGAGCAGCGCCGGCAGGCAGACCGGCACCGTGACGCGCCAGCAGGTCGCCAGCGGCGCCACGCCGAGCGACAGCGCCGCGGCCTCGAACTCGCCGTCGAGCTGGCGCAGCGCGGCGGCGGCGGTAAGGTGGCCGGTGGTGTAGAAATGCGCCACGTTGCAGAGCACCAGCAGCGTCATGGTGCCGTACAGCGCGTGCAGCGGATTGGCCGGCGCGTTGAAGAAGAACACGTAGCCGAGGCCGAGCACCAGCCCGGGCACCGCCATCGGCAGCATGAAGCCGGCGCGCAGCGCGCCGTGCAGCCAGGCCGGCCCGCGCGTGCGCTCGGTCAGCCAGGCACCGAGGAAGATCGCCGCGGTGCCGGCCAGCGCGGTCAGCGCCGCCATCTTCAGGCTGTTGCGGTAGGCCAGCCAGCCGCCGCCGTCCATGTTGTCGAAGTCGTAGTGCGCCAGCGTGAGCTGCAGGTTGTACGGCCACAGCCTGACCAGCGAGGCGCCCACCGCCGCGGCCAGCACCAGCAGCAGCGCGCCGCCCACGGCCAGCACCACCAGCAGGCAGGCCGCATCGCGCAGGCGGTCGCGGCCCGGCACGTAGACCTGCGCGCGGCTCGACATCTGCGCGCGCTGGCGGCGCTGCATGGCGATGTCCACGCCGAAGGTCAACAGCGCCGGCAACAGCAGCAGCATGCCGATCAGCGCGCCGCGCGCGAACTGCTGCTGCCCCACCACCGCCTTGTAGGCCTCCAGCGCCAGCACCGGATAACCGCCGCCCACCACCTTGGGCACGCCGAAATCCGTCACCACCAGCGTCAGCACCAGGCAGGCCGCGCCGAACAGGCCGTGGCGCGCGCCCGGCAGCGTCACCGTGAGGAAGGTGCGCCACGGCGACGCGCCCATCGCGCGCGCGGCCTCGTACAGGCGCGCGTCGGCCAGCAAGAGCGCGGCCATCAGCACCATCAGCGCGTGCGGGAACGTGTAGAAGGCCTCGCCCAGCACGATGCCCCAGAAGCCGTAGATGCCGCCGGCGCCGAAGGCGCCCTTGAAGATGCCCTGGTTGCCGAACAGGTAGACCAGCGCGATGCCCGGCAGCAGCGACGGCGCGAACAGCGGCAGCAGCGCGATGCCGCGCCACAGCGGCTTGAGCGCGACGCGCGAGCGCTGCAGCGCGTAGGCGAAGCCGAACGCCAGCGGCACCACCAGCGCGGCCACGGTCAGCGAAACCGCCAGGCTGCGCCCGAGCAGCGGCACGAAATTGGGATTGGCGGCCAGCTCCGCCATGCGCGCGGGCAAGGCCCAGTTGCCGGCCTGGTCGAACCACGCCTGCCCGAACAGCGCCAGCAGCGGCAGCGCGAGCGCCAC
>NZ_AQPL01000214.1:0-21648 GCF_000395345.1 Cupriavidus sp. WS
GACGTTCAGCAGCCAACGTTAAGACACCGACTTCAAAATCAACCAGTTGACACCAAACTCAAAACCCCCAGCAAAAAAACAAAAAACCCGCCCCAGGCTCACAGCCCCAAGGCGGGTCCACCAGCCAACCCACAGCCGGCAAGGCACAAAAAAAAACTTACCTCGGCAATTCAGAATGCCCCATCAGGAACGCATCCACCGACCGTGCCGCCTGGCGCCCCTCACGAATCGCCCACACTACCAGTGACTGCCCGCGACGCACGTCGCCGGCGGCAAACACCTTCGGCACATTGGTCTGATACGCCCGCTCGCCTTCGGTGGCGGCACGCGCGTTCTTGCGCGCATCGGTATCCACGCCGAACGCCGAGAGCAGCGAGCCGACCGGGTTGGTGAAGCCCATCGCCAGCAGCACGAGGTCGGCCTTGAGGATGAACTCGCTGTCCGGCACTTCCTGCATCTTGCCGTCCTTCCACTCCACGCGGCAGGCCTTGAGCGCGGTGATCTTGCCGCTGTCCTTGCCTTCCCCGCCGATGAATTCCTTGGTCGCCACCGACCAGTCGCGCTCGCAGCCTTCGTCGTGCGACGACGAGGTGCGCAGCTTGATCGGCCAGTACGGCCACACCAGCGGCTTGTTTTCTTCTTCCGGCGGCTGCGGCAGCAGCTCGAACTGGACGACCGACTCGGCGCCGTGGCGGTTGGAGGTGCCCACGCAGTCGGAGCCCGTGTCGCCGCCGCCGATCACGATCACGTGCTTGCCTTCGGCGCGGATCTCGTTGGGGCCGTCGCCGGCGACTTCCTTGTTCTGCGGGATCAGGAATTCCAGCGCGTAGTGCACGCCGGCCAGCTCGCGGCCGGGCACGGGCAGGTCGCGCGGCACTTCCGAGCCGCCGGCCAGCACGACGGCGTCGAACTGGTCCTGCAGCGCCTGCGCCGAGATGGTTTCGCGCGCGTAGTTCTTGATGCCGGCCGGCAGTTCGCCGTCGGTCACCATCACGCCGGGGCGGAAGGTCACGCCTTCGGACTGCATCTGCTCGATGCGGCGGTCGATCAGCGTCTTCTCCATCTTGAAGTCGGGGATGCCGTAGCGCAGCAGGCCGCCGATGCGGTCGTTCTTCTCGAACACGGTCACGTCGTGGCCGGCGCGCGCCAGTTGCTGCGCGGCGGCCATGCCGGCGGGGCCGGAGCCGACCACGGCCACGGTCTTGCCGGTCTTGTGCTTCGCCGGCTGCGGCGCGACCCAGCCTTCTTCCCAGGCCTTGTCGATGATGGCGTGCTCGATCGACTTGATGCCGACCGGCAGCTCGTTGATGCCGAGCGTGCAGGCGGCCTCGCACGGCGCCGGGCAGATGCGGCCGGTGAACTCGGGGAAGTTGTTGGTCTGGTGCAGCACCTGGATCGCCGACTTCCAGTCCTGGCGGTACACCAGGTCGTTGAAGTCGGGGATGATGTTGTTGACCGGGCAGCCGTTGTTGCAGAACGGGATGCCGCAGTCCATGCAGCGCGCGCCCTGGATCTTCGCTTCGCTGTCGGACAGCGCGAAGACGAATTCCTTGTAGTGCTTCACGCGCTTGGTTACGGGCTCGTAACCTTCGTTCTGGCGCGGAAATTCGAGAAAGCCAGTCGCCTTACCCATGTTGCGTCCTTGGTCTTGCTGGGCGGCACCGGCGCATGCGCCGGCCCCGCTGTGAGGTCAGTATCTTGTGAGCCGGCGGCGCGGGCCGCGCCGCCGCTCCTGCTTGGTCGGGCCCGCGGGCCCTGCCTGCGAACTCAGGCGGCGATGGCTTCCCGGTCGCTGTCCTTCGCTTCCTGTTCCTTCGCGTACATCTCGCCCAGGGCGCGCTTGTACTCGGTCGGGAAGACCTTGACGAACTTGCGGCGCGCGGTGGCCCAGTCGGCCAGCAGCGCCTTGGCGCGCTCGGAGCCGGTGAAGCGGAAGTGCTGCTCGATCAGGCCCTTGAGGATGGCCTCGTCGAGCTGGCGCTTGCCGCCGACCTTGTGCCAGGAAGCGGGCGACTGGCCCTTTTCCTGGTCCGCCGACGCCAGCACCGCTTCGAGCGCGACCATCGAGGTGTTGCAGCGCTTGTCGAACAGGCCGTCCTCGTCGTAGACGTAGGCCACGCCGCCCGACATGCCGGCCGCGAAGTTGCGCCCGGTGCCGCCCAGCACCACCACCGTGCCGCCGGTCATGTACTCGCAACCGTGGTCGCCGGTGCCTTCCACCACGGCGGAGGCACCCGAGTTGCGCACCGCGAAGCGCTCGCCGGCCACGCCGTTGAAGAACGCCTCGCCGGCGATGGCGCCGTACAGCACCGTGTTGCCGACGATGATGTTGCGGGTCGGATCGCCGCGGAACTCGTGCGGCGCGCGCACGATCACGCGTCCGCCCGACAGGCCCTTGCCGACGTAGTCGTTGCCGTCGCCCACCAGGTCCAGCGTGACGCCGTGCGCGAGGAACGCGCCGAAGGACTGGCCGGCGGTGCCCTGCAACTGGATGTGGATGGTGTCGTCGGGCAGGCCTTCATGGCCGTACTGCTTGGCCACCACGCCGGACAGCATCGCGCCGACCGTGCGGTTGACGTTCTTGACCGGCTGGATGAACGACACGCGCTCGCCCTTGTCGATGGCCGGGCGCGCCTTGGCGATCAGCACGTGGTCGAGCGCCTTGCCGGCTTCGACCGACAGGCCGTGGTCCTGCGTGTCGGTGTGGTAGCGCGGCACTTCGGCGGCGATCGGCGCCTGGTAGAACACGCGCGAGAAATCGAGGCCGCGCGCCTTCCAGTGCTCGATGCCGGCACGGGTGTCGAGCAGGTCGGCGCGGCCGATCAGCTCGTTGAACGTGCGGATGCCCAGCTGCGCCATGATCTCGCGCGCTTCTTCGGCGATGAAGAAGAAGAAGTTCACCACGTGCTCGGGCTTGCCCTGGAATTTCTTGCGCAGCACCGGGTCCTGCGTGGCCACGCCCACCGGGCAGGTGTTCAGGTGGCACTTGCGCATCATGATGCAGCCTTCGGCCACCAGCGGCGCGGTGGCGAAGCCGAACTCGTCGGCGCCCAGCAGCGCGCCGATGACCACGTCGCGGCCGGTCTTCATCTGGCCGTCGGCCTGCACGCGGATGCGGTTACGCAGGCCGTTGAGCATCAGGGTCTGCTGGGTCTCGGCGAGGCCCAGTTCCCACGGCGTGCCGGCATGCTTGATCGACGACAGCGGCGAGGCGCCGGTGCCGCCGTCATGGCCGGCGATCACCACGTGGTCGGCCTTGGCCTTGGCCACGCCCGCGGCCACGGTGCCCACGCCCACTTCGGACACCAGCTTGACCGAGATGTCGGAGACCGGGTTGACGTTCTTCAGGTCGTGGATCAGTTGCGCCAGATCCTCGATCGAGTAGATGTCGTGGTGCGGCGGCGGCGAGATCAGGCCGACGCCCGGCACCGAGTAGCGCAGCTTGCCGATGTAGTCCGACACCTTGTGGCCGGGCAGCTGGCCGCCTTCGCCGGGCTTGGCGCCCTGCGCCATCTTGATCTGGATCTGGTCGGCCGAGGCCAGGTATTCGGCGGTCACGCCGAACCGGCCCGAGGCCACCTGCTTGATCTTCGAGCGCAGCGAGTCGCCGGCCTGCAGTTCCAGGTCGCGCACCACGGCATCCGGGCCCAGCAGGCCCTGCATGGTGTCGCCCTGCTTGATGGGAATGCCGCGCAGCTCGTTGCGGTAGCGCTTCTCGTCCTCGCCGCCTTCGCCGGTGTTGGACTTGCCGCCGATGCGGTTCATCGCCACGGCCAGCGTGGCGTGGGCCTCGGTCGAGATCGAGCCCAGCGACATGGCGCCGGTGGCGAAACGCCGGACGATGTCCTTGGCCGACTCGACTTCCTCGAGCGGGATCGCGCGCGCCGGGTCGACCTTGAACTCGAACAGGCCGCGCAGCGTCATGTGGCGGCGGCTCTGGTCGTTGATGATGTTGGCGTATTCCTTGTAGGTCTGGTACGCGCCGCGGCCTTCGTCGGCGCGCACGGCGTGCTGCAGCTTGGCCACCGAGTCCGGCGTCCACATGTGCTCTTCGCCGCGGATGCGGAACGCGTACTCGCCGCCGGTCTCGAGCATGCCCTCGAGCACCGGGTTGTCGCCGAACGCGTCGCGGTGCAGGCGCAGCGCTTCCTCGGCCACCTCGAAGATGCCGATGCCTTCGACGTTCGAGGCGGTGCCGTGGAAATACTTCTGCACCAGCTCGCGCGACAGGCCGATCGCTTCGAAGATCTGCGCGCCGGTGTACGACATGTAGGTGGAGATGCCCATCTTGGACATCACCTTCTGCAGGCCCTTGCCGATCGCCTTGACGAAGTTCTTGACCGCCTTCTCGGACGAGAGGTCGCCGGACAGGCCCTGCGCCATGTCGGACAGCGTTTCCATCGCCAGGTACGGGTGCACGGCTTCGGCGCCGTAGCCGGCCAGCAGCGCGAAGTGGTGCACTTCGCGCGCGGTGCCGGTTTCCACCACGAGGCCGGCCGAGGTGCGCAGGCCCTTGTCCACCAGGTGGTGGTGGATCGCCGAGGTGGCCAGCAGCGCGGGAATGGCGACGTGCTCGGCGTCGACGCGGCGGTCCGACACGATCAGGATGTTGTAGCCCGAGCGCACCGCGTCAACGGCTTCGGCGCACAGCGAGGCCAGGCGCGCTTCGATGCCTTCCTTGCCCCACGCCTTCGGATAGCAGATGTTCAGCTCGTACGAACGGAACTTGCCGCCGGTGTAGTGCTCGATGTTGCGGATCTTGGCGATGTCCTTGAAGTCCAGCACGGGCTGGGACACTTCGAGGCGCATCGGCGGGTTGATGTTGTTGAGCTCGAGCAGGTTCGGCTTCGGGCCGATGAACGACACCAGCGACATCACCATGTTCTCGCGGATCGGGTCGATCGGCGGGTTGGTGACCTGGGCGAACAGCTGCTTGAAGTAGTGGTACAGCGTCTTGTTCTTGGACGAGAGCACGGCCAGCGGGCTGTCGTTGCCCATCGAGCCGGTGGCTTCCTCGCCGGATAGCGCCATCGGCGCCATCAGGAACTTGACGTCTTCCTGGGTGTAGCCGAACGCTTGCTGGCGGTCCAGCAGGCGCGCGTCGGGCTTCTTCTCGGCGGCCACGTCCTCGGGCTTGGCTTCGAGCTCGTCGAGCTTGATGCGCACGGCGTCGATCCAGCTCTTGTACGGCTTGGCGTTGGCCAGGTTGTCCTTGAGCTCCTTGTCGTCGATGATGCGGCCCTGCTCCATGTCGATCAGGAACATCTTGCCCGGCTGCAGGCGCCACTTCTGCACGATGCGCGACTCGGGGAACGGCAGCACGCCGGCTTCCGAGGCCAGCACCACGACGTCGTCCTCGGTCACGTAGAAGCGCGCCGGGCGCAGGCCGTTGCGGTCCAGCGTGGCGCCGATCTGGCGGCCGTCGGTGAAGCAGATCGCCGCGGGGCCGTCCCACGGCTCCATCATGGCGGCGTGGTACTCGTAGAACGCGCGGCGGTTGTCGTCCATCAGCGTGTGCTGTTCCCAGGCTTCCGGGATCATCATCATCATCGCGTGGACGAGCGGGTAGCCCGCCATCGTCAGCAGCTCGAGGCAGTTGTCGAACGAGGCGGTGTCGGACTGGCCGGGGTAGATCAGCGGCCACAGCTTGGGCAGGTCGTCGCCGAGCACCGGCGAGGAGATCGCGCCGGTGCGCGCGTTGACCCAGTTCACGTTGCCCTTGACCGTGTTGATTTCGCCGTTGTGGGCGACCATGCGGTACGGGTGGGCCAGCTCCCAGGCCGGGAAGGTGTTGGTGGAGAAGCGCTGGTGCACCAGGGCCAGCGCCGACACGGCGCGCGGGTCCTGCAGGTCGAGGTAGTACTCGCCGACCTGGTTGGCCAGCAGCAGGCCCTTGTACACCACCGTGCGCGCCGACATCGACGGCACGAAGTATTCCTTGCCGTGCTTGAGCTTGAGCGCCTGGATGGCGTGGCTGGCGGTCTTGCGGATCACGTAGAGCTTACGTTCGAGCGCGTCCGTGGTCATGATGTCGCGGCCGCGCCCGATGAAGATCTGGCGGATCACCGGCTCGGTCTTGCGCACGGTCGGCGACATCGGCATGTTGCAGTCCACCGGCACGTCGCGCCAGCCCAGCACGACCTGGCCTTCCAGGCGCACGGTGCGCTCGAGCTCCTGCTCGCAGGCCAGGCGCGAGGCGTGTTCCTTGGGCAGGAAGATCATGCCCACGCCGTACTCGCCCGACGGCGGCAGGGTCACGCCCTGCCTGGCCATTTCCTCGCGGTAGAACTGGTCCGGGATCTGGATCAGGATGCCCGCGCCGTCGCCCATCAGCGCATCGGCGCCGACCGCGCCGCGGTGATCGAGGTTTTCCAGGATCTTCAGGCCCTGCTGGACGATCTCGTGGCTCTTCTTGCCCTTGATGTGGGCGACCATGCCGACGCCGCATGCGTCTTTCTCATTGGCGGGGTCGTACATGCCCTGGGCCTGCGGCAGCGAGGCGGGCGCGTGCGTGGCGGCGGCAGAGGCGGACTCGGCGGCCTGCGCCAGCGTTGGCTTCGATTGGGATTGCGATTGGTCCACGGGCTTGATTCCGGTGAGGGCTGCGCAGCCAGCAGGGCAGACCGGAACGGGGACCGCACTCTGCCACCTGGGCCGGCCGGGGCCGGGAGCGGGATGACGAGAGGGACAGCGGGGCCGCAGCGGCGTACGCAAGCGTGACGCGCCGCACAATGAATGTGGGTGGAGGAACTATAAAAGAATCATCCACGTCTCGCAAAAAATTTAAATGGGGTCAGAACATATTAAATCTCGCACCACAAACGGGATGGTCTTTATTTGGGGACACATTACTTTTTGGTGCATTGCGCGCCGTCCCGCGCACATCGGGCACCGCGACGGTTCAAGCCGCGCCGCCGCCTACGCGGCGCCGGGTTCGGGGTCCATGCCGCCCGCGCTGCGCCCCGGCGGCCGGCCCTTCGGCAACGGCTGCACGCGGCGCGTGCCCTGCCGCTCCAGCTGCGCCAGGAAAGCGGCATCGCCGAGCGGCCAGCCGCTGTGCGCGTGGCTGCGCAGCGTGGCCAGCGCCGCCGGCGACAGGCCCTCGGCCGCCACCGCGCGGTAGTTGGACTGGCGCTCGAACGGCGTATTGCCGAGCGCCCAGTAGACGGAGTGATCGCTCACAAAGGGGCTGGCCTCGATGCCGGCGTGGTGGCGGTAGCTGCTCCAGCGGTCCGCCTCGGGCTGCGCGACCTCGCCGGCGCGCATGGCGTTGCCTTCCACGTACAGCATGGCCGGCAGCAGCCACTGCGCCGGGTCGAACACCGCGGAGCGGAAGCGCCCGTCCCACAGCGTGCCGGTGCGTCCCGCGGCGCGGTTGAAGTAGCGCGCGTAGCGGCGCCCGACCGCCTGCATGGTCAGGCTGAGCGAGTCGGCCTGGCGCGGCGTGGCGACCAGATGCACGTGGTTGGGCCGCAGCGCGTAGGCGTGGATGGCGAGATCGTGCTCGCGCGCGGCCATGCGCAGGCAGTCCAGGTAGTGGACGTAGTCGTCGGGGCCGAGGAACACCGGCTGGCGGTTGTTGCCGCGCTGCAGTACGAGGGCGGGCAGGCCGGTCGGCGAAAAGCGGGGAAGTCGGGCCATGAGGGCAAACGCGGGAATCGGCGCCGGCGCCTTGCGGCGCGCCGGCAAAACCCGATGATAGCGCAGGCGCGCGCTGATCCGTCCCCAATTTGTCGGGGGCGTCCCGCTCCCCGCATGCGGCGCCTAGTTGCCGCCCTCGTGGACCGAGAAGATGCGGCGGTGCTCGCGGATCGCGTAGCGGTCCGTCATGCCGGCGATGTAGTGGGCGACCAGCCGCGCCTGATCGCGCCCCTGCCCGGCCTGGTACTGCGGCGGCAGCAGGCGCGGATCGGCCATGAAGACGTCGAACAGGTCGGTGATGATGCGCTGCGCCTTGGCCGACATGCGCATCACGAGGTAGTGCCGGTACAGGTGGCGGAACAGGAAGCGCTTGAGTTCGGCGGCTTCCTCGCGCACGGCGGTGCTGAAGGCGACCAGCGGGCCGGCGGCGCGCACCGCCTCGATGTTGCGCGGGCCGGCCGCGGCGATATTGCGGCTGGTGGTCTCGATCAGGTCGACGATCAGCGTGTTGATCATGCGCCGGACGGTCTCGTTGATGACGCGCCGGCCGTTGATGCCCGGGAAGGCGGTCATCGCCTCGGCGCGGTGGCGGCGCCACATCGGCACTTCGTCCATCTGCTCGAGCGTGAGCAGGCCGGAGCGCAGGCCGTCGTCGATGTCGTGGTTGTTGTAGGCGATCTCGTCGGCCAGGTTGGCCAGCTGGGCTTCCAGCGAGGGCTGGGTGCCTTCCAGGAAGCGCCGGCCCAGCTCGCCCAGCGCCGAGGCATTGACGCGCGAGCAGTGCTTGAGCACGCCCTCGCGCGTCTCGAAGGTCAGGTTGAGGCCGTCGAAGCCGCCGTAGCGCTCCTCCAGCTCGTCCACCACCAGCAGGCTCTGCAGGTTGTGCTCGAAGCCGCCGTGGTTCTTCATGCAGGTGTTCAGCGCGTCCTGCCCGGCGTGGCCGAACGGCGTGTGCCCGAGGTCGTGGGCCAGCGAGATGGCCTCCACGAGGTCTTCGTTCAGGCGCAGGTTGCGGGCGATCGAGCGCGCGATCTGGGCCACTTCCAGGCTGTGCGTGAGCCGGGTGCGGAACAGGTCGCCCTCATGGTTGACGAAGACCTGGGTCTTGTATTCGAGCCGGCGAAAGGCCGTGCTGTGGATCACGCGGTCGCGGTCGCGCTGGAACTCGCTGCGCGAGGACGACGGCGGTTCGACGTGCACGCGCCCGCGCGACAGCGCGGAGCGGGCGGCATACGGAGCGAGATGGCTTTCGAGGTCGGTCATGCGGCAATCCGGTCGGCAGCCGGCCGGGGCTCGCGCCGCCGGCCGGGGTTGCGAGGCACAACCGATCGCGTCAGGCGACCGGCGCCTCGGTGGGCGGCCTGAGCACCGCGTGCTGCAGCGTAGCGCGCAGGTCGGCGTCCGGCACGGTGGTGATGAAGGCCTCGCCCAGCTTCCTGAGCAGGATGAACTTGACGCTGCCGGCTTCCGCCTTCTTGTCCACTTTCATCAGTTCGATGTAGCGGTCGGTGCCGAGATCCGGCGCCACCACGGGCAGCATGGCCGCGCGCGTGAGCTGCGTCACGCGCGCGCGCGTCTCGGTGTCGATGAAGCCGAGCCGGTGCGACAGGTCGGCCGCCATCACCATGCCGCAGCCCACGGCCTCGCCGTGCAGCCATTCGCCGTAGCCCATGCCGGCCTCGATGGCATGGCCGAAGGTGTGGCCGAAATTGAGGATGGCGCGCAGGCCGCCCTCGCGCTCGTCCTGGGCCACCACCGCGGCCTTGATCTCGCACGAGCGCTGCACCGCCAGCGCCATCATGTCCGGGTCGCAGTCGTTGAGCGCGCGGATGTTGCGCTCGATCCAGCCGAAGTACTCGGCGTCGGCGATGGCGCCGTGCTTGATCACCTCGGCCAGGCCGGCGGCCAGTTCGCGCGCCGGCAGCGTGCGCAGCGTGTCGATGTCGGCGATCACCGCGTTGGGCTGGTGGAACGCGCCGATCATGTTCTTGCCGAGCGGGTGGTTGATGCCGGTCTTGCCGCCCACCGAGGAATCCACCTGCGCCAGCAGCGTGGTGGGCATCTGCACGAACGGCACGCCGCGCATGTAGCTGGCGGCGGCAAACCCGGTCATGTCGCCGACCACGCCGCCGCCGAGCGCGACCAGCGTGGTCTTGCGGTCGGCGCCGGCCCGGAGCAGCGCGTCGAAGATCAGGTTGAGCGTTTCCCACTGCTTGAACGCTTCGCCGTCGGGCAGGGTCACGGTGCGCACGGTCTTGCCGAGCGCGGCCAGCGTGGCCTCCACGCGCGCCGCGTAGAGCGGGCCGACGGTCTCGTTGGTGACGATGACGGCATGGGTGCCGCGCACGTGGGGACGCAGCAGCTCGGCCTGGTCGAGCAGGCCGGTGCCGATATGGATGGGGTAGCTGCGCTCCCCGAGGTCGACTTCAAGGGTGATCATCGTGATTCCGGTCCTGCGCCGGCGGTGCTTCCGCGCCGTCGCCGTCGTCCTGCCCGGGCTCGCCCGGCTCTTCGGCGGCCACGCTGAAACCGGCCATTTCAAGTTGCATCAACACCATATTAGCAAGCTGGGCCACCGAGGGCTTGCCGGTTTCGATGATGAAGTCCGCCACCTCGCGGTAAAGCGGGTCGCGCTCGGCATAGAGCGCCTCGAGCCTGCCCTTCGGGTCCGCGGTCTGCAGCAGCGGGCGGTTGCGGTCGTGGCGCGTGCGCAGCCACAGGTCGTGCGGGCTGGCGCGCAGGTAGACCACGGTGCCGCGCGCCTTCAGGTGCGCCCGGTTCTCCGGGCGCAGCACCGCGCCGCCGCCGGTGGCCAGCACGATGCCGCTGCGCTGGCTCAGCTCGTCGATCATGTGCGCCTCGCGCTCGCGGAAGCCCGCTTCGCCCTCATGCTCGAAGATGATCGGGATCCGCACGCCGCAACGCGCCTCGAGTTCGTGGTCCGAATCGAAGAAGGGATAGTTCAGGCGCCGGGCCACGGTTCGGCCGACGGTGGTCTTGCCGGCACCCATCAGGCCAACAAAAAAGAGGTTCGGGCGGGTGGCTGTCACTGGCATGTCGGGCGGCTGCCGGGTCTCTGGCCGGCCGCCGCAGTGGGAAACTGCGTCATCTTCTTATGTCGGGGCGATCCGGGCAAGTGGCACGGAGCGCGCGGGCGGCGGCCCGCCCCGTGTCCGCCCTGCCCTCCGCGCCGCCGGCCCGGCAATGAAAAAGGCCGCATCGCGCACGATGCGGCCTCCCAGTCTACTGCATCCGGCGGGCCGGGCGGGCCCGGCAGCGCCGTCGCCGGAGCCGCCGGCGGGCTTATTGGCGAACTTATTGGCGGACTTATTTCAGCGAGACGCTCTCGTTGAGCACGCGCGGCGTCAGGAATACCAGCAGTTCGGTGCGGTTGTTGACCTTGGCGTTGTCCTTGAACAGGTTGCCGAGCACCGGGATGTCGCCGAGCCACGGCACCTTGTTGATGTTGGTGGACTCGGTCTGGCTGTAGATGCCGCCGATCACCACCGTGCCGCCGTTCTCCACCAACACCTGGGTCTGCACGTGCTTGGTGTCGATGGCAAAGCCCGAGCTGGTCTGGATGCCCACGCTGTCCTTGTTGACGTCCACGTCCAGCAGCACGTTGCCTTCCGGCGTGATCTGCGGCGTCACCTCGAGCTTCAGGTTGGCCTTGCGGAACTGCACCGAGGTGGCGCCGCTGGAGGTGGCGGCCTGGTAGGGCAGCTCGGTGCCCTGCTCGATCAGCGCCTTGATGTTGTTGGCGGTGACCACGCGCGGGCTGGAGATGATCTTGCCGCGCCCGTCCGCTTCCAGCGCGGAGAGTTCGAGCGCGAGGAAGCGGCCGGCCGTATTGCTGAACAGGCTCACCGCCACCGACCCCGGGTTGACGCCGTTGATCGCCGCCGCCGGCAGGCTCAGCGCGGGGCTGTTGTCCCAGGTGGCGTTCTGCGTCACCGGGCTCACCACGTTGGTGTAGTTGTTGCCGTAGCCGGCGCCGGCGGTCTTGGAGGCAAAGCCGAGCCTGACGCCGAGGTTGCGGCTGAAGCTGTCGTTGGCCTCGACGATGCGCGCCTCGATGATGACCTGGCGCACCGGGATGTCGATCTTGCCGAGGAAGCTCTGCACCTCTTCGAGCTTGCTGCCGATGTCCGACACGAACAGCTGGTTGGTGCGCGGATCGGCCGTCAGCGAGCCGCGCTTGGACAGCATGCGGGTATTGCTGGCCGCCGCGCCGCCCACGCCGCCCACGCTACCGATGGCGCCCGTGCTGCCGAGCGCGCCGGCGCCGCCCGCGCCGCCGGTGCTGCCCACCGCGGCCAGGCCGAGCAGCATGCGCCGCACGTCCTCGGCGCGCTGGTAGTTCAGCTGGAACACCTGGCTGCGGATCGGCTCGAGGTCGTTGATCTGCTGCTGCGACTCGAGTTCGAGCTTTTCCTTGGTGGCCAGCTCGGCCTTGGGTGCCACCCACAGCACATTGCCGTTGCGGCGCGAGGCCAGCCCCTTGGCGTCCAGCACGATCTGCAGGGCCTGGTCCCAGGGCACGTCCTTCAGGCGCAGCGTCAGGTTGCCCTGCACGCTTTCGCTGGTGATGATGTTGAGGTTGGTGAAGTCGGCGAATACCTGCAGCAGCGAGCGGATGTCGATGCTCTGGAAGTTCAGCGAGAGCCGTTCGCCGCGGAAGCCCGCGCCGCTGATCAGCTTGGCCGGGTCTTCCTTGACCGGGCGCACCTCGACCACGAACTGCGTGTCGGTCTGGTAGGAGCTGTATTCCCAGTTGCCGCGCGGCTCGATGGTCAGGCGCGTGCTGCCGTTGTTGTCGCCGGCGCGCATGCCCTGCACCGGCGTGCCGAAGTCGCTCACGTCGTAGCGCCGGCGCAGGCCGTCGGGCAGCGCGGTGTTGAGGAAGTCCACCACCACGTTCTGGCCCTGCTGGGCGATGTTGATGCCGGAGTCGCGCGCGGACAGGTCCACCACGATGCGCCCGGCGCCGTCCGTGCCGCGGCGGAAGTCGATGTTGCGGATCGCCGGCCGGCTGGCCGCCGCCTGCGGCACCAGCGCCGCGGTCGGAGCGAAGGTCGGCACCGCCGTGCGCGCGCTCGGCGCCACGTTGTCGAGCAGCACCACGAACTGGCTGCCGCGCACCTCGGTGCGGTAGCTGGCGACGCGCGTGAGATCGAGGACCACGCGCGTGCGGTCGCCGATCTGCACCACGTTGGCGCCCTTGAGCAGCTTGCCGCCGAAATCGTATTGCGCGCGGCCCTGGGCGAAGCCGGTATCGAGGAAGTCGATGGCGATCCGGGGCGGATTCTGCGTGGTGAAGTCCGCCGGCTTCTGCGCCGGCACCCCGGCGAGCTCGACCGTGAATATGGTCTGCTCGCCCGCGGTGGTGGCATCCACGCGCTTGACGGTATTGCCCGCCGTCGATTGCGCCATCGCGGCCGGCACAGCCAGCGCGAGCATCATGACCGCGGCGCCCGCAAGCGCCCGGTACCAGCGACCCATGATCATGCCGACCCCTCCAGCTTCAGGCTGGTCATTTTCTCTTTCCACTCGGCTACCCCTTCCCGGACCAATTCGCGCAACACGATCTCCTGATCGCTGATGCGGACCACCCGGCCGTAGTTCTGGCCGAGATACTGACCCACCTTGACGTGGTGGATCTTGTTGTCTACCAGCACGACGCCATAGGTTTCCCCGTGGTTGCGCATCGCGCCCAGCATCTTGAAATTCTCCAGCGGGTAGTCCTCCAGCGGCTCGTGCTGCCGGCCGGACTCCGGCGACTCGGACAGGACCCGGTTGAGGTCGCCGATCTTGTTCTGGGCGAACGGCTCGGGCGCGCTGCGCCCGGCGTACTCGCGCGGCACGTAGGGCTTGGGCTCGGGCAGCGGCGCCGGCGGCGGCGCCTTGGCCGCGCGCGCCTGGGCCATCCACTGGCGCAGGCCGTCTTCCTCGCTGGCCCCGCAGGCCGCCAGCAGCGCGGCGCCGAGCAGCGCGCACGCGCACGCGCGCAGGCCGGAGGCCCGGATCGCTGGCATCATTTCTTCGCTCCCGCGGCCGTCTTGGCCGCCGCGGCTTCCGCCTTGCGCTGCGCCGCCTGTTCGTCGGGGTCGAGCGCGCGGTAGGCCATCGCCACGGCCTCCATCGCCAGCCCGCCATCCTTGCCGGTGGTGAACTGCATCCCCTGCATCGACACGATGCGCGACAGCGCGGCCACGTCGGCGTTGAACTGCGCCACGTCGTGGTAGCGGCCCGTCACCTTCAGGTTGACCGGGATCTCGGCGAAGTAGGGCTTGATCACGGCAGCCTGCGGCTTGAACAGTTCGAACTGCAGGCCGCGCGCCACGCCGGCGTGGTTGACGTCGGCCAGCAGCGCGTCCATCTCGGTCTTGTTGGGCAACTGGCGCTCGACCAGCGCCACGCGCTGCTCCACCTCGGCCTTCTGCTTGCGCAGCGCGTCCAGGTTGGCGACCTGCGCCACCTTGGACTGGTAGGCCTGCTTCAGGCTTTCCTGCTCGAGATGCTTGCGGTCGAGCTCGTCGAGCTTGCCGCTCCAGTAGAACTGCCAGCCCAGCACCAGCACCAGCAGCGCCGCCAGCACCGCGAACAGCACGCGCGGCGCGGCCGGCCAGGTTTCGGGCTCGTTGAGGTTGATGCCGCGGAACTGCGCGCCGAGGTCGTTGAGCGCGGCCAGCGAGATTTCGGAATTGAGTGCCATATCAGCCCTTGCCCGTGCGTGCACCCTGCGCCGCGGCGCCGCTGGCGGCGCCCGCGCGGCCCTTCTTGCCGTCGTCCGGCACCTCGGGCGCGCGGTAGGCGAAGCGCATGGAGAAGTCGAACAGGCGCCGCTGCTCGCGCAGGTTGTTGGTCATCATCACGGCCTTCGATTCGACCAGTTCGGCCTTGTCCAGCCAGCTCACCTGGCCAAGGTTGCGCAGCAGTTCCGAGACGCGCTCGTTCGACTGCGCGATGCCGGTCACGGTGAAGACGTCGCCGGCCTGCTTGAGCGTGGTCAGGTAGACGCCCTCGGGCACCTGGCGCACCAGTTCCTCGAGCAGCTGCACCGGGCGGTTGCGCTCGTTCTGCAGGCCCTCGATGGCCTTCTGCCGCTGCAGCAGCCCGTCGATGTCCTTGCGCAGCGTGTTGACTTCGCGGATCTGCACGTCGAGGCGGCTGTTCTCGGTGGCCAGCACCTGGTTCAGCCCCGTCTCCGCGTCGACGCGGCTGTCGATGTACCAGCCGCCGATCAGCACCACCAGCGCGCCGGCTCCCGCCGCGCCGCCGAGCATGGCGTAGACCTTCTTGCGGCGCGAAGCCTTGCGGGCCTCGTGGTACGGCAGCAGGTTGACGGTCGGGATCGTGTTGGTAGGCATGCGGCTTCCCTTGCTGGCTTACTGCAGGCCGCGCAGCGCGAGCCCGGCGCTCACGATGTAGGCCGGCAGGTCGCGCTGGAGATAGCGCTCGTTGACCTTGCCGGCGGTCATCATGTTGGCGAACGGGTTGGCCAGCGTGGTGGTGATCTCGGTCTGCTGCTCGATCGCGGCCTGCACGCCGACCAGCGAGGCATGCCCGCCGGACAGCAGGATCTCGTCGACCCGGCCGATGCTGGACGACGACAGGAAATTGCGCACGGCGCCCTGCACCTCGACCGCCAGCGCTTCCAGCGACGGCTTGAGCAACTGGGTGCGCCAGGCTTCCGGCAGCGTGTTCTTGCGCTTCTTGATCTCGGCCTTGAGCGCGTCCAGCGTGAACATGCGCGCCGCGCTCTGCGTGAGCTGGTCGCCGTAGCTGTTGAGGGGCTGCTCGTAGAGCTCTTTCCAGCCCTGGTAGAAGATCGCCTTGGAGCGGCTGCCGCCGAGATGGACCACCACCACCACGGGCAGCTCCTTGGCCTCGGTCTCGCTGAGGTCGGGCGACACGCCCAGCATCTGCACCACCGAGCGCTGCACCGCGTATTCCTCGACGTCCATCACGTGCGGCTTGAGCCCGGCCATCTCGGCGGCGGTCACGCGCTCCTGCACGCGGTCGCTGTTGGCGGCGGTCACGCGCACGCCGATGCCGCCCTCGGTCTCGCTGGGGCCGATCACGGCGAAGTCGAAATTGACGGCCTGCGACGGCGGATAGAGGCGGTGCGCCTCGGATTCCACCTGCACGTAGAGTTCGTCCTCGGACAGGTTGTCCGGCAGGCTGACGGTCTGCGATTCGGTCAGCATCGACGGCACGCCGAGCACGACCTCCTTGCTGCGGATGCCGGCCTTGCCGAGCGCGCGCTTGAGGGCCACGCCCACCGCTTCGATATTGACCACGTTGCCATCGGCAACGGCATTGCGATCCAGCAGTTCGCTGGCGCACTTTTCCAGCCGGTAGTCGTTCTTGCCACTGCCCACGGACAGCTCGACTACCTTCACGCTGGACGACCCGATGTCGACGCCGACCGTCGTACGGCGCAACAACCCCGACAAGATACCTCGCCGCAAGGTGACCCCCTGACCGTTTGAACTCGCCCCTGGCTTGGTAGCTCTAATCTGGCGAGTCTGTTTGTTTCTTGGATGAAACGTTTTGCTCTTTTAGTTGGTGGATTCTCACAAAAACGTGGTGTGCTGGCAATGTGCCGGTTTGACCACGGTTGCTTTTCGCAGACGCCTTACTCAAAGCGTTGTCAAAATCCCACGGTACACCAGCGGCCGCCGCGCCGGACCCCTCTTTCCGTTTCATGCAGATCTCAACATGATTACATCTTGTAACAGCCAGATAGCGGCGTTCACGCCACAAGGCGGCCGGAGCGCCCGATCCCGGGAGATATAATCCGGGCACCCCTAACTCGGTAGTTCCCATATGGCCACAGCACAACCGAAGCCGTCCCTGCCCGCCCGCCGCCCGCTCTGGATGCGGCTGACTTTCTGGGCGCTGGGCCTGCTGGCGGCCGGCATCGTGGCGGTGGCGCTGCTGGTCGGGTACGCGCTGCTGGTGGCTGCCCCGAACCTGCCTTCGCTCGACACCATCACCGACTACCGGCCCAAGATCCCGCTGCGCATCTACACCGCCGACAACGTGCTGATCGGCGAGTTCGGCGAGGAGCGCCGCAACTTCGTGCCGATCGCCGAGATCCCGGACGTGATGAAGAAAGCGGTGCTGGCCATCGAGGACGACCGCTTCTACGAGCACGGCGGCGTGGACTTCGTCGGCGTGCTGCGCGCCGGCATGGCCAACCTGCGCGGCGGCCTGTCGCAGGGCGCGTCCACCATCACCATGCAGGTGGCGCGCAACTTCTTCCTCTCGAGCGAGAAGACCTACACCCGCAAGCTGTACGAAATGCTGCTGGCCTACAAGATCGAGGCCAACCTCTCGAAGGACCAGATCCTCGAGCTGTACATGAACCAGATCTACCTGGGGCAGCGCGCCTACGGCTTCGCCAGCGCGGCGCGCGTGTACTTCGGCAAGTCGATCAAGGACGTGACGCCGGCCGAGGCCGCCATGCTGGCCGGCCTGCCCAAGGCGCCGTCGGCCTACAACCCGGTGGTCAACCCCAAGCGCGCCAAGGTGCGCCAGGAATACATCCTGCAGCGCATGCGCGACCTGCGCTACCTGACACCGGAACAGTACGAGCAGGCCATCCACGAAGAACTGAAGGTGCGCGGCGAGGGCAACGAGTTCTCCACGCACGCCGAGTACGTCGCCGAGATCGTGCGGCAGCTGATGTACGCGCAATACCGCGAGGAAACCTACACGCGCGGCCTGACCGTCTACACCACGCTCAACAAGACCGACCAGGACGCCGCCTACGAGGCGGTGCGCTCGGGCATCATGAACTACGAGCGCCGCCACGGCTACCGCGGCCCCGAGGCCTTCATCGACCTGCCGGCCAACCCCGACGAGCGCGAGCAGGCCATCGACGACGCGCTGCTCGAGCACCCGGGCAGCGACGACCTGCGCTCGGCGGTCGTCACCAGCGTGTCGGCCAAGCAGGTCACGGCCACGCTGCTGTCGGGCGAGGTCGCCAGCATCGAGGGCCAGGCGCTGCGCTTCATCGCGCCGTCGCTGGCGGCCAACGCGCAGCCCAAGGCCAGGATCCGGCCTGGCGCGATCATCCGCGTGACGCAGGACGAAAAGGGCGCGTGGTCGGTCACGCAGCTGCCGGAAGTGTCGGCGGCCTTCATCTCGCTGAGCCCCGAGAACGGCGAGATCCGCTCGATGGTGGGCGGCTTCGACTTCAACCGCAACAAGTTCAACCACGTGACGCAGGCGTGGCGCCAGCCCGGCTCGAGCTTCAAGCCGTTCATCTACTCGGCGGCGCTGGAGAAAGGCTTCTCGCCCGCCACGGTGATCAACGACGCGCCGATCTCGATCGCCGACAACGGCGGCCAGGTGTGGGAGCCGAAGAACTACGACGGCAAGTTCGAAGGCCCGATGACCATGCGCCGCGCGCTGGCCAAGTCCAAGAACCTGGTGTCGGTGCGCATCCTGCGCGCGATCGGCACGCAGTACGCCCAGGACTACATCACGCGCTTCGGCTTCGACGCCGACAAGCACCCCGCCTACCTGCCGATGGCGCTGGGCGCGGGCAGCGTGACGCCGCTGCAGATGGCCGGCGCGTACTCGGTATTCGCCAACGGCGGCTACCGCATCAATCCCTACCTGATCGAGAAGGTGGTGGACGCGCGCGGCAACGTGATCTCGGAAACCCGGCCGCAGCGCGCCGGCGAGGACGCCGTGCGCGTGCTCGACGCGCGCACCGCGTTCATCGCCGACAGCATGCTGCGCGACGTGGTGCGCACCGGCACCGCCAACAGCGCCAAGCAGCGCCTGGGCCGCAACGACCTGGCCGGCAAGACCGGCACCACCAACGACGCCGTGGACGCCTGGTTCGCCGGCTATACGCCCAAGCTGGTGGCGATCGCCTGGATGGGCTACGACCAGCCCAAGAGCCTGGGCGTGCGCGAGACCGGCGGCGGCCTGGCCCTGCCGATCTGGGTCGGCTACATGAGCAAGATGCTCAAGGGCGTGCCCGAGATACCGGAGCGCCAGGCGCCCGAGGGCGTGGTGATGGTGGCCGGCGACTGGACCTTCGAGGAGAATGCCGGCGGCGCCGGCGTGGCCTCGGTGGGGCTGGGCGACCCGTGGCCGGGCAAGCCGGACGAGAGCACGCAGTCGCCGGCCGACATCGAAGGCGAGAAGAAGCGGATCCTGGAGATGTTCGGCGGCGGGGCCTGAGCGCCGCCCGCGCGCGATTCGTCGCGCGCGCCGGCGTTCGGCGCGATGCCGGCGCGCGATGCCGGCCGCGCGAAAGCGCGCCCGGCCCCGGTTCGGTTCAACCCAGCTTCAGCGCCACCCCGGCCTGCTGGCTCATGTAGCCCGACAGCGCCGCGTACAGCTCGCCGCCGCCGCGCGTATCCAGCCACTGCCGGCCGTCGTGGCGGAAATGGAAGCCGCCCGCGCGCGCCGCTACCCACAGCTCCTGCATCGGCGCCTGGCTGTTGACGATGATCTTGGAGCCGTCCTCGAATTCCAGCTCGATCAGGTTGCCGGCGCGGTTGATTTCGATGTCGGCGTCGGCCGCGTCGGCGGCCGTTTCCACCGCGCTCTCGAGCCGGTCCAGCTCTTGCTGGGCCAGGGCCAGGAACTCGCTTTCACTCATGGGGGGCATGCTAAACTCCGAGACCGCCCGGGCAGCGGCGCATCGCGCGCCGGCCGCGGCGTGTTGAATCCAGTTTCGATCCAGTTTCGTTTTTCGTTGGTCCCGCCGTTCCGCCGCCTTGCCGCGGAAACGGGCCGGACAACTCTTCTAGGACGACCCGATGTTGCGTCGTGTTGCGATTGTATCGGCGATTGCCGCCAGCCTTGCGATACCCCTGCTGTCGGGATGCGGCATCCGCGGCCCGCTGACGATGCCCCGGCCGCCGGCCGCGCCGGCCAGGCCGGCCGTGCCGGACCCCGGCCTGGGCAACCCGAACGTGCCGAATCCCGCCGCCAGGACGGCCCCGGCCGCCCCCGCGGACGAAGCCGCTCCGGCCGCCACCCCCACCGCAAAATCATCATGACCGCCTTCTTCCATCGCCACGACGGCGCGCTCGCCGTCGAGCACGTGCCGCTGGCGCGCATCGCCGCCGAATACGGCACCCCCACCTACGTCTACTCGCGCGCCGCGCTGAGCGCCGCCTACCAGGCCTACGCCGCGGCGTGCCAGGGCCGCCGCGCGCGCGTGCAGTACGCCATGAAGGCCAATTCCAACCTGGCCGTGCTGCAGGTCTTCGCGCAGCTCGGCGCGGGCTTCGACATCGTCTCCGGCGGCGAGCTGCAGCGCGTGCTGGCCGTGGGCGGCGATCCGCGCAAGGTGGTGTTCTCGGGCGTGGGCAAGACCGTCGCCGAGATGGAGCTGGCGCTGGCGCACGACGTGCTGTCGTTCAACGTCGAGTCGATCCCCGAGCTCGACCGCCTGAACGCGGTGGCCGGCCGCCTGGGCAAGCGCGCGCGCGTGTCGCTGCGCATCAACCCGGACGTGGACGCCAAGACCCATCCGTACATCTCCACCGGCCTGAAGGGCAACAAGTTCGGCGTGGCCTTCGAGGACGTGCTGCCGACCTACCGCGCCGCGGCCGCGCTGCCGCATCTGGAAGTGGCCGGCATCGACTGCCACATCGGCTCGCAGATCACCGAGGTCGCGCCCTACCTGGAAGCGCTGGACAAGGTGCTGGACGTGGTGGAAGCGCTCGAGCGCGAAGGCATCAAGCTCGAGCACATCGACGTGGGCGGCGGCCTGGGCATCACCTACGACGACGAGACCCCGCCGGACATCACCGACTTCGCGCGCACGCTGCTCGACCGCGTGGCCGAGCGCGGCCACGGCCACCGCGAGGTGCTGTTCGAGCCGGGCCGCTCGCTGGTGGGCAACGCCGGCGTGCTGCTCACGCAGGTGGAATTCCTCAAGCCCGGCGCGGCCAAGAATTTCTGCATCGTCGACGCGGCCATGAACGACCTGGCGCGCCCCGCCATGTACGAGGCCTACCACCGCATCGAGCCGGTGCAGCTGCGCGAGGCCGGCGAGGCCGCGCCGCTGACCTACGACGTGGTCGGCCCGGTGTGCGAATCGGGCGACTGGCTCGGCCGCGACCGCGCGCTGTCGGTGCAGCCGGGCGACCTGCTGGCCGTGATGTCGGCCGGCGCCTACGGCTTCGTCATGAGCTCCAACTACAACACCCGCCCGCGCGCGGCCGAAGTGATGGTCGACGGCGACGACGTGCACCTGGTGCGCGGCCGCGAGCGCGTGGAAGACCTGTTCCGCGACGAGCGCCTGCTGCAAGGCTGAAGCGCGCGTGCGCGCCGCGCGGCGCGCACCGCGAGATCGGCATTCCCGCAATCCCGAAGAAAAGCTCAGCGCCGCGCCGCCTGCGGCGCGGGCTTGCGCCACCACCACCACGCGCGCGCCGCCAGCAGCACGAACACCACCGCGGCATAGGCCGAGACCGTGCCGAAATCGTGCTTGCCCGCCTTGTGCCACCAGTAGTGCAGGATCCCCAGCACGGCGATGGCGTAGATGGCGCGATGCAGCCATTGCCAGCGCCGGCCGCCCAGCCGGCGGACCATCGCGCTGGTCGAGGTCGCCGCCAGCGGCACCATCAGCGCGAACGCGGCAAACCCCACCGTGATGAACGGCCGCTTGGCGATGTCCTTGACCATGTAGGCCACGTCGAAGCCGCGGTCCACCGCGAGCCACAGCAGGAAGTGCTGCAGCGCATAGAAGAAAGCGAACAGGCCCAGCATGCGCCGCAGGCGCGCGAGCCAGTGCCATCCGGTGAGCCGGCGCAACGGCGTCACCGCCAGCGTGGCGCACAGCATCACCAGCGTCCAGGTGCCGGTCGAGCGCGTGACGAACTCCAGCGGGTTGGCGCCGAACTCGCCGGCGAAGCCGAGCGCGAGCAGCCGCAGGAACGGCAGCAGCGCCAGCACCCACACCAGCGCCTTGACCATGCGCACGCGCCCCGGCGCCAGCGTGGCCAGGCCCGCCGGCGCGGG
>NZ_AQPL01000215.1:0-1735 GCF_000395345.1 Cupriavidus sp. WS
CAGGCCCGCCGGCGCGGGCCGCGCGGCGCGCCCGCTGCCCGCCCCGGCGCGCGGCGGCGACAGGTCCGGCCGCGCCATCAGAAGAACTTCCTCAGGTCCATGCCCTGGTACAGCGACGCCACCTGCGGCGCGTAGCCGTTGAACGGCAGCGTCTTGCGCTTGGGCGCGAACAGCGCGCTGAAGCCGCCGCCGCTCTTGTCCTCGCCGATGCGGCGCTCGGTGGCCTGGCTCCAGCGCGGGTGGTCCACGTCCGGATTGACGTTGGAATAGAAGCCGTATTCCTGCGCCGCGGCCAGGTTCCAGCTGGTGCTGGGTTGCTGGTCGACGAAGCGGATCCTGACGATGGACTTGGCGCTCTTGAAGCCGTACTTCCACGGCACCACCACGCGCACCGGCGCGCCGTTCTGGTTGGGCAGCACCTCGCCGTACAGGCCGAAGGCCAGCAGGGTCAGCGGATGCATGGCCTCGTCCATGCGCAGGCCCTCGGTGTACGGCCAGTCCAGCACGCGGCTGCCCAGCCCGGGCATCTGCTTCTTGTCGGCGAGGGTGACGAATTCCACGTACCTGGCGCCGGACTGCGGCTCGACGCGGCGGATCAGCTCGGCCAGCGAATAGCCGCTCCACGGGATCACCATCGACCAGCCTTCCACGCAGCGCATGCGGTAGACGCGCTCTTCCAGCGGCATCAGGCGCAGCAGCTCGTCGATGTCGTAGACCCTGGGCTTCTTCACCAGGCCCTCGACGGCGACCTGCCACGGGCGCGTGCGCAGCGTGCCGGCGTTGTGCGCCGGGTCGGACTTGTCGGTGCCGAACTCGTAGAAGTTGTTGTAGGTGGTGACGTCCTCGTAGGGCGTGCGCTTTTCCGGCACCACGTAGGCGTTGTTGGGCGTGGCCGCGAGCTTCCGGCCGCGCGGCGCCTGCGCCAGCGCGCTGCGCGCGAACCAGGGCGCCAGGGTACTCCCGGCGGCGCCGGCCGCGGCCAGCGCCATCAGGCGGCGGCGCGATTCGAAGACACTGCGCGGCGTGATCTCGCTGGCGGCGATGTCGCCGCCGCGCAGCCATTTGGGAGAAGGGATCAGCATCGTTGGCATTCCTTGTTGCATGCAGGTTCGCGCGCGCCGGCCGGCGCCCGGCGCGCCTGTCCGGTTGGACCGCGCGCGCGCTCGCCTGGTGCCGGCGAATCGTGACATCTTTTTCGGCATCGCGGCGGCGGCCCCGCCACCGTCTCAGCCGTCCTGGTACTGGCGGTAGACCGCCTGCGCCAGCGCCAGCAGCGCCGCGCGCTCGAGCGGTCCGGCCAGCGCGAAGCCGAGGTCGCGGTCCACCCAGTAGAAGGCCGCGGCGGCGCCGGCACCGCCGGCATTGCCGGGCAGGCGCTCGAGCCGGAAAGCCGCGTCCGCCGTGCCGGGCGCCATGTGCCGCAGTTGCAGCGAGACGCGGCTGCCGTTGTCGGCCTCGTACATGAGCATGGCCGACGGGCCGCCCTCGGCCACGCCCAGGCGCCCGCCGATCAGGCGGTAGCCCTCGGCCCGCAGGTCGGGCACGCGCAGCGGCGCGCCCAGGCGCTTGGACAGCCAGGCCACCAGGTGCGCCTCGTCCGAGGCCGCCACTTCCACCGGATGGCGCACTTCCGGCGCGTAGACCACGTGGCTGGCCAGCGCCTCGCGCGCGAAGCGCTCGGCCGACGGCGCGCGCGCGGCGAGGTCGTCCGCGTGGCCGTGGGCGAGCCAGCCGG
>NZ_AQPL01000216.1:0-10662 GCF_000395345.1 Cupriavidus sp. WS
CCTTGCAGGCGCGGCGGCAGCGCGCGCAGCGGCACCGCCTCGTTGAGCACGCCGTCGAGCGCGGCGTGCAGTTCTTGCGCCTGGCGGCGCCAGGCGCCGACGCGCCCGGCAGCCTCCGGGTGGGCCGCCAGGAACGCCTCCACCTCGGCGCGGCGGGACGGATCGAGCCGGCCGTCGGCGTAGGCATGGAGATCGGATTCGCTGATCGGCGGCATCATTTGACTCGCTGCAGTCCGGGGCCGCCTGCCCCGGCGCCGGTGCCGGTGCCACTGCCTGCGGCGATGCCGGCGGCCGGCGCGGCGCCGTCCATCAGTTCGCGCATGTGCTCGCGCGCGCGCGCCAGCCGCGACATCACGGTGCCGGCCGGCACGCCCAGCACCTGCGCCGCCTCGGCATAGGTGAACTGCTCCAGGCCGACCAGCAGCAGCACCGCGCGCTGGGCCTCGGGCAACTGGGCCAGCGCGCGCGCCAGGTCGAGCCGGAGGGCCGGGCCGGGCGCAGCGCTGGGTACGTCGGGCAGGGTGTCGGCAAAGGTCACGAGGTCGGCTCGCCGGTAGGCATTGATGCGCAGCCTGTGCATCATGGTCAGCAGCCAGGACAGCAGCCCGTCGGCGCCGTCACCCCACCAGGCACCCGCGCGCAGGCGGAAGCGCCAGCGGTAGCGCAGGGCGCGCTCGAGCGTGTCCTGCACCAGGTCGTCGGCCGATGCCGCATCGCCGGTCAGGCCACGCGCATGGCGCCGCAGGCGCGGCGCCAGCGCCACCAGCTGGCGGTCGAAGCCGTCCACGGCCCCGGGCTGCGCGCGCCGCGCTCAGGGCGTGGCGACGTGCCAGACGTTGTTGATGTTGTCGCCGGCGCGGTCGCCCGGCTTGGCGTCCTTGGCGAAGCGGTACAGCGGCTTGCCGCGGTAGGCCCACTGCTTGGCGCCGTCGTCGCGCGTGATGATGGTGTAGCTGCCCATCGCGCTGGTGCCCGGCGACGCCAGCAGCGGCGGCCAGTTGGTGGCGCAGCCGCCGTTGCACGCGCTCTTGTCGCCGCTGTCGCGGTCGAAGGTGTAGAGCGTCAGGCCTTGCGGATCGGTCAGCGCGCCGTTGGCGACCTTCACCGTGGGCGGCATGTTGCCGGCCCCGCCAATGCCACCCATGCCCGAGCAGGCGGACAGCAGCACGGCGGAGCAGGCGAAGGCGAGCGCGGCGGGACGCGACAGCGAAGTCAGGGCAGGTACTGCAAAAAGGCGGGAACGGACCATGATGGGTGTCTCCATGCGGGTCGGCGCCGCCAGCCGGCGCCGTCCCTCCAGTAAACACCGGATGTGACGTGTTTATTCCATGCGGGCGAAAAAAAACCCGCCGGTCGGACGGCGGGCCTTCCTGGTGGCGCCGCGGCGGCGGCCCCCGGCGTCAGAGTTCGCCGTAGCTGTGCAGGCCGGACAGGAACATGTTCACGCCGAGGAAGGCGAAGGTGGTCACGAGCAGCCCGACCAGCGCCCACCAGGCCGCCACGGTGCCGCGCAGGCCCTTCATCAGGCGCATGTGCAGCCACGCCGCGTAATTGAGCCAGACGATCAGCGCCCAGGTTTCCTTCGGGTCCCAGCTCCAGTAGCCGCCCCAGGCCTCGGCCGCCCACAGCGCGCCAAGGATGGTGGCGATGGTGAAGAAGGCGAAACCGACCGCGATCGCCTTGTACATCACATCGTCGAGCACCTCGAGCGAGGGCAGGCGGTCGGCCAGAATGCCGCGCTGCTTGAGCAGGTAGGCCGACGACACCATCGCGGCCAGCGCGAAGGTGCCGTAGCCGATGAAATTGGCCGGCACGTGGATCTTCATCCACCAGCTTTGCAGCGCGGGCACCAGCGGCTGGATCTCGCTGGCGTCGCGGCTGACCGTGTACCAGAGCAGGAAGCCGACCGCGGCCGACACCACCAGCATCACGAACGGCCCGAGCGCGCGCGTGCCGTAGTGGCTTTCGTAGTACAGGTAGAACAGCGAGGTGATCAGCGTGAACAGCACGAACACTTCGTACAGGTTGGAGATGGGAATGTGGCCGATGTCGGCGCCGATCAGGTACGACTCGTACCAGCGCACCAGCATGCCGGTGAAGCCCAGCACCACCGCCGCCCACACCATCTTGCCGCCGATCTGCATGCCGGTCTCGGCGCGCGCCAGCAGGCCGCCCCAGTAGAACAGCGTGGACAGGAACACCAGCGCGCTCATCCACAGGATGGCCGACTGGCTCGACAGGAAATACTTGAGGAAGAAGGCCTGCTCGGCGCGCGCCAGCTGGCCGTGGTAGAGCTGGATGGCAAACAGCGCCAGCACCGCCAGCGCCACCATCAGCAGCCGCAGCGGCTTCCAGTGCCAGCCCAGCAGCGCGAAGGTCGGCACCGCGGCGATCAGCACGCCCTTGTCGTAGACGTTCATCCACTCGCCGTAGCGCGCGAGCGCGAAGCCCGCGCCCAGCGCCAGCAGCAGCGCGAACAGCCAGTCGGTCCAGCCCAGGCGGCGCAGAAACGACGGCTCCAGGTAAGCCTGGTCGCCGGCGGGGATGCCGGCGCTGGCGCGGGCGGCCGTGCTCGCCGGCATGGCCGTCCTGGCCTGATTCACATTCGAAGACATAGTGGTTCCTGCTTGATTGCGGGGGCGGCCTCGTTCAATGCGCGGCCGGCGTGCCCGGGGAGGCATCGGTGGTGCCGCCCGCGCTGCCTGCATCGCTCGTACCGTTGTCGTCGCTCTTATTGTTCTCTTCGCTTGTGTCGCGCTTGTTGCCGTTGCTGCTGTTGTTGTCGCTGTTGCTGCTTTCGCCGTCCGTGCCGCGCTGCGCGACGATGCCGGCGGCGCGGCCGACATCGTCGCGCAGCGCGGCAAACTCCTTCTCGAAGTCCAGCGTGCGGCGCTGCGTGGACATGGCCATCAGCACGTGGCTGGCGGCGCCCTGCACATTCCCGCCACCATCGGTGCTATCGGCGCCATCGGCGCCATCGCCCGCCGGGTCCTTGACCCACAGCCAGACGCGGCGCTCGCGGATGTAGAACATGGAAAACACGCCCAGCACCAGCAGCAGACAGCCAAGATACACGATGTTCTTTCCAGGCGCACGAGTCATCTGGAACACGCTGGCCTTGACCTCGGTGAAGTCGTCCAGTTGCAGGAAAACCGGCGCCGTGTAGAAAAAACTGTCGGACAGCGCGTTGACGGCCTGCTGGATGAAAGCGCCGCTCTGGGCACTATTCGGCACCACCGGCAGGTTGTCGCGCGCGCGCGCCAGTTGCCACAGTTCCCACATCGAGCCGTTGAGGATCTTCAGCAGGACGTCGGCCGCCTTCTGCTGCTCGGCCTGCGGCACCGATTTCTCGAGGAACGCGGCGATCGCGGTGAAACCGCCCGGCGGCGCCTGCGGGCTGCTGCGCGTGGCGCCGGCGAACAGGTCGAGCGCGCGCAGCGCGCTTTCGGCAAGCTGGCCGCGCAGGATCTCGCGCTCGGCGCCGGGCATCGACACCAGCGCGAAGCGGCGCGCCGCCTCGCCGCGCAGCGCGCGGTCCTGCAGCGCGGCGCGCAGGCGCATCCAGTCCGCCACGCTGTTCTGCTCGTCGGCGGGAATGCGCAGGTAGCGGAATGGCTCGCTGGGCGAATCGCGCATGCCGGCCAGGAACACGGTCTGGCCGTCGAGCTGCACCGGCACCATGTAGTTGTTGAATTCGCGCGCCTGGCCGTTGCGGTCGCGCAGCTTGTACTGCACCGACGGGCCCACGTTGCGCAGTTCCTTGGCGCGGTCCGGGTTGACCGCCGAGCCGAGGTGCGACTCGAGCTTCTCGTTGAACGACTTGTGCGCCACGCCGCGCGCGTCGGGCTTGCCGGAGGCGTCGGTGACGTTCTCGATGTTCATCGGGCGGAAATCGCTGAACTCCACCGTCAGGCCCTCGGCGTCGGCGGCGCTGCCGGTGCCGGCCAGCGGCGTGTTGGCGCCCACCGTGCCGGCGAAGGCGAAGGTCTTGCCGCTGCCGCCCTGCATCGGGTAGCCGACGAATTTCAGCCGGGAGCCGCCGTCCTCGAAGCTCGACTGGTAGATCGCCACGCCGTCCACCACCAGCGGCTCGTTGACCTTGACGGTGGCCTCGGTGCGGCGGCCGGTGGCGCGGTCGGTGATGATCACGTCGGAGGCGAACAGCTTGGGCATGCCGGTCGAGTAGTGCTCGACGGTGAACTTCTTGAGCGTGATGGTAAACGGCAGGTCCTGCACCAGCGCGCCGTCGGCGATGTTGAGGATGGCGGTGGACACGGTCGCGCCTTCCGGCACGAAGGCGTTGCCGCGGAAGCCCGGATTGCCCGCCGACAGGCGGTGCTGCGGCGGAATGTCGGTGATCACGGCGTTGCCGCTGATCGGCGTCTTGCCGCCGAACCACATCTGCGCGCGGATCAGCATGTCGCCGTCGAGCAGGCCGCCGATGCAGATCACCACGATGGCGGTGTGCGCGAGGATGTAGCCGAGCTTGTTGGCCGAGCCGGCCTTGGCCGCCAGCAGCGTGGCGCCCTCGTGCGGCACCGCCTTGACGCGGTAGCCGCGGTTGGACAGCAGCGCGGCGAGGCGCGCCACCGCGTCGGCGCGCGGCCGGCCGGCGTCGAACTCGGCGCGGTGGTGGAAGGCGCGCAGGCTGCGCTCGCGCACGTGGTCCTTCCACGAGCGCATGTCGGTGATCATGCGGGGCGCGTTGCGCGTCAGGCACAGCGAGGTGGAGACCACCAGGAAAGCCAGGATCAGCAGGAACCACCAGGAGCCGTAGACCTTCTGCAGCGACAGCGTGTGGAACAGGTCGGCCCAGAACGGCCCGAACTGGTTGACGTAGTTGGGGTACGGCTCGTTCTGCTTGAGGACCGTGCCGATCACGCTGGCGATGGCGATCACGGTCAGCAACGTGATGGCGAAACGCATCGAGGACAGCAGCTCCACCGTGTCGCGCAGCAGGCGGTGGGAGGTCTTCAGGTGCAGTCCTGACGTGGAAGCGGTCGACATGTGCGGTGTGGCCCGGGGCCATCAAATAAAAAGAGGGTGGGCATGCTCGCGCAGGCCACCCTCTTCGATTGCCGCCGGGCTGCTTGGTTGCGCCGGCGCGGAACGACTTTGGGAGGTGGTTTCAGGCAGAAGCCTGGCGACAGTACATCAGGCGCGGCACGCCGCGCAACGACGCCAGGGTTTCCGCCTCTACCCCTCAACGCACACCGGCGACGTAGTCGGCGACGGCCTTGATCTCGGCGTCCGACATCTTGGCGGCGATCGTGGTCATCACGGTGTTGTTCTTGCGGGTGCCCTGGCGGAATGCGACCAGCTGTGCCTCGGTGTACTCGGACCACTGGCCGCCGATGCGCGGGTACTGCGCGGGAATGCCGGCGCCGGTGGGGCCGTGGCAGGCCGCGCAGGCCGGCACGCCCTTGGCCGCGATGCCGCCGCGGTAGATCTTCTGGCCGGCCTCGATGGTGTCCTTGTTCTTGGCGGTGGCCGGCTTCAGCGACTGCTTGGCCAGGTAGGCGCCGACGTCCTTCATTTCCTGCTCGGACAGCGCCGCCGCGTACGGCGACATGATGGCGTTGCTGCGGGTCTTGGCCTTGAAGTCGTCGAGCTGCTTGTGGACGTATTCGGGATGCTGGGCGGCCAGCTTGGGATTGACGGCGGCGCCGCTGTTGCCGCCGTCGCCGTGGCAGCTCAGGCAGGCGGGCACATTGCGATCGGGCGCACCTTGCGTGTACAGCGTCTCGCCCTTGGCCGGATCGGCCTTCGCGGCGGGCTGCTCGGCTGCAGATGCCAGACCCGTCATGGCGGTTGCAGGCAGGCCCAGCGCCATGACAGCCAGAAGTTTCGCAATGCGGTTCATTCGCACACCTTCTCTGATTGTTTTGAATTCCACGGAGCACGCCGCTCAGCCTCTTGCCTGCGGTGAGGACGCGCAGGGCCGGGACTTTGACATCGGAAATTCATCACGACGGCCACCCGGCCGCCTGAACCGACAACGCCCAGACGCAACCCGGATGGCGCCGCGCCCACGCAGAACGGAATCGAAATGGCATCGAAACGAATCGTGCGGATGCGGCAGACCGTGCGAATATCCAGGTAGCGGACTTCCGGTGCCGATTTGCCCCGCTGTGCCGGCACCGGGTTCTTGGCGCCGCCGCAACGAGGCCGGAACCGCAGGCCGCGCTACCACGATGGAACGGACACGCAAGGCTTCCCTCATGCGCAATGAAGCGTGCCAAGGATGTCACGCGTCACGCAATCGGGAGGCCGTTAACCGCGTTATTGTACAATAAATCGTGTGCCGGATAGAGGATGTGCGCGCTGCGACGCGGCCCGACGCCACCCCCGGCCAACCCGGTGGCCCAAGTGCCGCCCGCCTTACTCACTTCGGCGCGACCGCGCCGGCAGCGCCAATCTCTCGCGCGCGCCGCCGCCGCCCCGCCTCATTGCCCACGCGCATGTCCCTCCTACACCAGGCCCGCTTCTTCGTCACCGTCAACCACCTGCGCGACCTGCCCGCCACGGCGGTGCCGGAAGTGGCCTTCGCCGGCCGCTCCAACGCCGGCAAATCGACCGCCATCAACGTGCTGTGCAACCAGAAGCGGCTGGCCTTCTCCTCGCGCACGCCGGGCCGCACCCAGCACATCAACTATTTCGCGGTGGCGCCGGTCAAGGCGCCGGACCCGCTGGCCTTCCTGGTCGACCTGCCCGGCTACGGCTACGCGCAGGTCTCGGGCTCGGCCAAGTTCCACTGGCAGGGGTTGCTCAGCGACTACGTGCAGACCCGCACGCAGCTCGCCGGCCTGGTGCTGATGATGGACGCGCGCCGCCCGTTTACCGACCTCGATTGCCAGATGGTGGAGTGGTTCCTGCCGACCGGCCGGCCCATCCACGTGCTGCTGACCAAGGCCGACAAGCTGACCAACAGCGAGAACGCCCTGGCCCTGCGCGAGACGCGCAAGATCCTGGCCGGCTACGCCGGGCAGCTCGACACGCCGGTGGCGCTGACGGCGCAGTTGTTCTCCAGCCTCAAGCGGCGCGGCATCGAGGAAGCGCAGCGCGTGGTGGCCGGCTGGATGGGGCTGCCCGAGGCGCAGCCGGCGGCGGCGCCGGGAACGGAGCCGGAGACCGGGCCGGGAACCGAACCGGCGCCGGCCGAAGGCGCGCCGGACCCGGCCGCGGAATAGCCACGGAATAGCCGCAGAATACCCGCCGCGGCGTACCCGGCGCTGCGCAAAAAAAACCCCGTTGCAAGCAACGGGGGCGAACTTTCCCGCCGGTTGAGGGCGGGTACCCGCTCAGGGAGGAGTAGCGGGGGACGCTGCATCGCGCAAGCGCAACACAGGGTGTCCGCGAGTATGATAGCGGGCACGATCAAAAGTTTAGTTTTTCTTGCCCGGCAGCCTGCCCGATCACGCGCGCGCCACATCGCGGCCGACGGCGGCCATGTCCAGCCTCTGCGCCATCTCCGCCCATCTCCTGCCGACCGGTCCCGATTTTTTCTCCCGACTCCCTCACCTCAAGCCATGTCCACTTTCCCCGAGTACCGTCCGCGCCGCATGCGCCGCGATGATTTCTCGCGCCGGCTGATGCGCGAAAACCGCCTGTCGCCGGACAACCTGATCTACCCGGTGTTCATCCTCGACGGCCACAACCAGCGCCAGAGCGTGGCGTCCATGCCGGGCGTGGAGCGCGTCTCGGTGGACCTGCTGCTGCCGGTGGCGGAGGATTGCGTGAAGCTGGGCATTCCGGTGATCGCGCTGTTCCCGGTGATCGACCCGTCGCTCAAGACGCCGGACGGCATCGAGGCCACCAATGCCGAAGGCCTGATCCCGCGCGCCGTGCGCGCGCTCAAGGACCGCTTCCCCGAACTGGGCGTGCTCACCGACGTGGCGCTGGACCCGTACACCAGCCACGGCCAGGACGGCGTGCTCGACGACAACGGCTACGTGATCAACGACATCACCGTCGAGATCCTGGTCAGGCAGGCGCTCACGCAGGCCGAGGCCGGCGTGGACATCGTGGCGCCGTCCGACATGATGGACGGCCGCATCGGCGCGGTACGCGCCGCGCTCGAGAACGACGCCCACATCCACACCCGCATCATGGCCTACTCGGCCAAGTACGCGTCGGCGTTCTACGGCCCCTTCCGCGACGCGGTGGGCTCGGCGGCCAACCTGGGCAAGGGCAACAAGATGACCTACCAGATGGACCCGGCCAACACCGACGAGGCCCTGCGCGAAGTGGCGCAGGACATCATGGAAGGCGCCGACATGGTGATGGTCAAGCCCGGCATGCCGTACCTGGACATCGTGCGCCGCGTGAAGGACGAATTCCGCTTCCCGACCTACGTCTACCAGGTCAGCGGCGAGTACGCGATGCTCAAGGCCGCCGCGCAGAACGGCTGGCTGGACCACGACAAGGTCATGATGGAGTCGCTGCTGGCCTTCCGCCGCGCCGGCGCCGACGGCATCCTGACCTACTTCGCGCGCGACGCGGCCCGCCTGCTCACGCGCTGAACCGGCACGGATGCAACTGCTAGGCTTCTCCGCCAGCCAGGTCCACCAGCTCGCCTCGCTCGACGAGGCGCGCGACTTCCTCGCCGGCAATGCGGCCGCGCGCTTCGTGTGGGTCGACACGCCGATCGAGGAAGTCGGCGCGGCGCCGGCCGCGTGGCGCGACAGCGTGCAGGTGCTGACCGGCGCGCCGGTGCTGGACCTGCATCTGCTCGACGCCACCAACCCGTCGCATCCGTCGTATTTCGACACGACCCATGCCTACGACATGGTGGTCTTCCGCAAGCTCACCTTCGAGACCAGCCGGCTGATCGCCGAGGCCGGCGGCGAGCCGGCGCCGGCGAACGCGGCGGCACCGGCCGCGCCGAATGCTCCGACGCCGCCGGTGGTGCCGGCGGCCAATGCGGCAACAACGCCCGCCACCACGGCCGCCCGGCCGGCCGCGGCCAAGCCGCGCCGCTACCCGCCGGGCTTCCTGCCAGCACTCGCGCGCATCGACACCCAGCCGGTCACCTGCTTCGTGTTCGACAACGTGCTGCTGACGGTGCGGCCGGCGCAGTCGCGCACGCTCGACCAGGTGCGCCAGCGGCTGCTCGAGCTATGCCGCGAGCCGCGCCCGCAGCCGGCCGGCAAGGCGCGCGCCAACGGGCAGGCCGCGCTGGTGCACGGCATCCGCCCGCCGACGCGCCCCGAGGACCTGATGCTGCGGCTGCTCAACGCGATGGTGGACCGCTACCTGGAGCTGCGCGCGCCGCTCACGCGCCAGCTCGACCGCTGGCAGCGCGCGCTGCTCAGCACGCGCCGCAGTTTTTCCAGCTGGGAAGGGCTGCTCGACGCGCGCATCGAGCTGCGCCGGCTCGAGCACCTGTGCGAGGAGCAGCACGACGCGCTGCAGGAATTCCGCGACAGCCTGCTCGACAACAGCTACAGCATCGAAAGCGAAGGACAGTCCGGCCCGGCCGGCCGCGACGATGCGCTGCTGGTGCGCATCAACGACGTGATGGAGCACATCTCGCGCGTGCTCGCGCACGCGCGCCGGCTCGAGGATTCGATCGAATCCGCGGTGCAGATCCATTTCTCGGCGGTGGCGCACCGCACCAACCGCACCATGCGCACGCTGACGCTGATCACCGCGCTGTTCATGCCGCTGACCCTGATCACCGGCATCTTCGGCATGAACTTCGAGCGCATGCCGTGGCTGCGCGAGCCGCAGGGCTTCTGGTGGTCGCTGGGGCTGATGGGCGCGGTGGTGGTGGTGCTGGGCGTGGTGTGGGCGCTGGGGCGGCGGCTGGAGCAGAACTGAACCGCTCCCGGCCCGTACCGGATCCGGATCCGCGCCGGCTCAGGCGCTGGCGTTGGCGCCGAACGCGCGCGACAGGCTGTCGAGGAAGCGCGCGGCCGGCTGGTAGCCGATCACGCGCACCGGCCGCTCGCGCCCGTCGGCGCCGTACAGGATGATGCCGGGCGGACCGAACAGGCCGAAGCGCTTGAGCAGCGCGCGGTCGTCGGCATTGTTGCGGGTGACGTCGGCCTGCAGCATCACCACGCCGGACAGGCGCGCGCGCACGCGCTCGTCGCTGAACGTGAAGCGCTCCATCTCCTTGCAGCTCACGCACCAGTCCGCGTAGAAATCCAGCAGCACCGGCTGGCCGGCGGCGGCGGCCCGCGCGACGCGCGCGTCGAGTTCGGCCAGCGAGCGCACGCGCTCGAAGCGCACCTCGGGCAGCCGGCCGGCGGCAGCCTCCGGAACCGCCCGCAGCGCCGCCAGGTGCGCCAGCGGCTGCAGCGGATCGCGGCCGCCCGAGGCCAGCCCCAGCAGCAGGATGGCGGCGGCCAGCGCGGCCAGCAGGCCGAGGCCCTTGCCCACGCGGGCCAGCCCATGCGGATCCGGGCCGAGCGCGTCGAAGGCGCTCAGGAACACCGCGCCCACCAGCAGCAGCGCGGCCCAGCCCGTCATCAGGGCCCAGGCCGGCAGCACCGGGCTGACCATCCACAGCGCCACGCCCAGCAGCAGGAAACCGAAGAAGCGCTTGGTCATCTCCATCCAGCGGCCGGCGCGCGGCAGCAGGTTGCCCGCGCCCACGCCCACCAGCACCAGCGGCACGCCCATGCCGAGCGCCATCGCGAACAGCGCGCCGCCGCC
>NZ_AQPL01000217.1:0-22275 GCF_000395345.1 Cupriavidus sp. WS
ACGCCCATGCCGAGCGCCATCGCGAACAGCGCGCCGCCGCCGGTGACGGCGTCGCCGGTGCGCGCGATATAGGCCAGCGCGCCCGCCAGCGGCGCCGTCACGCAGGGGCCGACGATCAGCGCGGAGATCGCGCCCATGACCGCGGCGCCCACCAGTTGCCCGCCCTGGCGGCGGTTGGACGATTCGGTCAGGCGGGCCTGCCAGTGCTGCGGCAACTGCAGCTCGTACAGGCCGAACATGGAGAGCGACAGGGCCACCATCAGCGCGGCGAACAACGCCAGCACCCAGGGCGCCTGCAACGCCGCCGACAGGCCTTCGCCGAGCAGGCCGGCGGCCACGCCGACGCCGGTGTAGACCACCGCCATGCCGAGCACGTAGGACAGCGACACCAGCAGCGCGCGGCCGCGCGTGACGTGCTCGCCCACCACGATGGAAGACAGGATGGGCACCATCGGCAGCACGCACGGCGTGAAGGTCAGCAGCAGGCCGAGGCCGAAGAACAGCGCGGCGACCAGACCGAGGTTGCGGCTGGCCAGCGCGCCGGCGATGCGGTCGTTCTCATCCACCGCGGCCGGCAGGCGCGCGGCGGGAGCCGGAGCGGCCGGCGCGGCGCCGACACTGTCGGCACTGCCGACGCTACCCGCGCCTTCCGCCTGGGCGGCGGCGCCCGCGGGGCTGGACTCGGGCCTGGCGCGCTTGCCGAACAGGCCGTCCAGCATGCCGCCGCCGACCTTGAAGACGTGCTCCTGCGGCGGGTAGCACAGGCCCTTGTCGGCGCAGCCCTGCGAAGTCACCGCCAGCGACCACTTGCCGTCGGCGGGCAGCGACGCGACCGGCACGCGGATGGTCACGCCGCCGTGATAGGTCTCCATCTCCTTGCCGAAGGTCTCGTCGAACTTGACCTTGCCGGGCGGAAAGACCGGCGTGCCGAGCCTGACCGAGGCCGGCTGCGCGGCGAACGCGAAGCGGTCGCGGTAGAGGTAGTAGCCGTCGGCCACGTCGAAGCGGACCTCGACGGTCTGCGGGTCCAGCTGGCGCGCGGCAAAGCGGAAGGCCTGCTCGGGCGGCAGGAAATCGTCCTCGCTCGCGGCATGCGCGGTGCCGCCGAGGCAGAGGCAAAGCACGGCCAGCAGCGCCGCCGACAGCGCAACCAGGAAACGCGCCGCGGCACTTTGCCGCACCACCGCGAACCGGTGGCCAAACGCGCCCGACGCCACTGCGAAACCCATGCTCTGTCCTTGAAAATCGTTGGTTCATCCGACCGCCGCGGGCATCGCCGCCGCGGCCGGCCGTTGCTACGCCTGTGTGTCCCCGCCTGCGGCCGGGCGCGTTTCCGCGGCCACCCAGGCGAGGTAGGGCGCGAAGCCCGCCGCCACGGGCAGCGCGACGATCTCCGGCACCTCGTAGGGATGGGCCTGGCGGATCGCCGCTTCCAGCGCGGCGTAGCGGTCGCGCGTGGTCTTGATCAGCAGCGGCCATTCGCTGGCGGTCTCGAGCTGGCCGCGCCACCAGTATTCCGACTCGCACGGCGCGAGCCGGTTCACGCAGGCCGCCAGGCGCGACGCGAGCACGGCGCGCGCCACGCGCGCGGCGGCCTCGGCATCGGGCAGCGCCGTCATCACCAGCAGCATCGTCCGGCCCGGATCGTCCGCCGCGCCCGGATCGCCGGTCCCGCCCGTTTCGCCCGTTTCGCCCATCTCGCCGTCGCTCATCGCTCGTCTCTCACTCGCCACGCGGCTCCGCAAAACAAAAGAGCCAGGCATCAGCCTGGCTCGATTGTAAGCGGTGTCCGCGCCTGCCGCCGGGACCGATGGTCGCGGCGGCGGGACGGCATCGACCTTATTCCGCGGCTTCTTCGGCCGGGGCTTCGGTGATTTCCGGACGGTCGACCAGCTCGACCAGCGCCATCGGCGCATTGTCGCCCTGGCGGAAGCCGAACTTCAGGATACGCGTGTAGCCACCCGGACGGGCGTTGTAGCGCGGGCCCAGTTCGGTGAACAGCTTGGTGACGATGTCGCGGTCGCGCAGGCGGGCGAAGGCCAGGCGGCGGTTGGCAACGGTGTCCTTCTTGGCCAGCGTGATGAGGGGCTCGACGACCTTGCGCAGTTCCTTGGCCTTGGGCAGGGTGGTCTTGATCAGCTCGTGCTGGAACAGCGAGTTGGACATGTTGCGCAGCATCGCGAGACGGTGCGACGAGGTGCGGTTCAGTTTCCGCAAACCATGACGGTGACGCATGATGATTCCTTTATTGCAATGTTTGACCAGCTCTTCTATCGCTTGGCCGGGACATTCCCCGGTTCGGCGCGGGCCGGTAGTCGGTTGAAGCGGCCGGCACATGCCGGCTGCCGGAATCGCCGCGCGCCGTGCGGGGACCAGCCCCGCGCGGCACGCCGCGACATTACTTCTCGAGGCCTGCGGGCGGCCAGTTCTCGAGCTTCATGCCAAGGGTCAGGCCGCGCGAAGCCAGCACTTCCTTGATTTCGTTGAGCGACTTGCGACCCAGGTTCGGGGTCTTCAGCAGCTCGTTCTCGGTACGCTGGATCAGGTCGCCGATGTAGTAGATGTTCTCGGCCTTCAGGCAGTTGGCCGAGCGCACCGTCAGCTCCAGGTCGTCGACCGGGCGCAGCAGGATCGGGTCGATCTGCGGCGTGCGGCTCGAGGCGGCTTCCGCCGACGACTCGGTGCCTTCCAGCGCGGCGAACACGGACAGCTGGTCGACCAGGATGCGGGCCGACTGGCGGATCGCTTCCTCGGGCGAGATCACGCCGTCGGTCTCGATGTTCATGACCAGTTTGTCGAGGTCGGTACGCTGCTCGACGCGGGCCGATTCCACCGCGTACGACACGCGGCGCACCGGCGAGAACGAGGCGTCCAGCACGATGCGGCCGATGACCTTGCCCGATTCGTCGCCGAACTTGCGCACGTTGCCCGGCACGTAGCCGCGGCCCTGCTCGACCTTGATCTGCATGTCGAGCTTGCCGCCGGCCGACAGGTGAGCGATCACGTGGCCGGGGTTGATGATCTCGACGTCGTGCGGCAGCTCGATGTCGGCAGCCGTGACCACGCCTTCGCCTTCCTTGCGCAGCGACACCGTGACTTCGTCGCGGTTGTGCAGCTTGAAGACCACGCCCTTCAGATTGAGCAGCAGGTTGACCACGTCTTCCTGCACGCCATCGATGGTGGAGTACTCGTGGACCACCCCAGCGATCGTGACTTCGGTCGGGGCGTAGCCGACCATCGACGACAGCAGCACGCGACGCAGGGCGTTACCGAGCGTATGGCCGTAGCCACGCTCGAACGGCTCCATCACGACCTTGGCGTGGTGGTCGCCCAGCGGCTCTACGGCGATGATTTTAGGCTTGAGGAGTGCTGTTTGCATTAGGTTGTCCTTTTCAATACCCTCGGCTCGTTACACCGATAAGGCTGACGTATGGAACCTGAAAATCCCATCGTACGATGGGCAATAAGCCCGGCGCGCGGCAGCGCGTCGGGCTGAAAGTGAAGCTTGACGGGAAACGCAAGCCCCTGACCGTTCGATGGTGTCGGACAGATTCGAGCGATTAGCGCGAATACAATTCGACGATCAGGCTTTCGTTGATGTCACCCGAGATATCGGCGCGATCCGGCACTTGCTTGAACGTGCCTTCGAACTTCTTCGCGTCAACGCTGACCCATTGCGGGAAACCCGACTGCTCGGCCAGCGACAGGGCCTCGGCGATGCGGACTTGCTTCTTCGACTGCTCGCGGATGGTGATGACGTCACCGGCCTTGACCTGTGCCGACGGCACGTTCAGGGCCTGGCCGTTCAGCAGGATCGCCTTGTGCGAGACCAGCTGGCGCGCTTCGGCGCGGGTCGAGCCGAAGCCCATGCGGTAGACGACGTTGTCCAGGCGCGATTCCAGCAGTTGCAGCAGCTTCTCGCCGGTGTTGCCCTTGCGGCGGTCGGCTTCGGCGAAGTAGCGGCGGAACTGGCGCTCGAGCACGCCGTAGATGCGCTTGACCTTCTGCTTTTCACGCAGCTGGTTGCCGTAGTCGGAGGTGCGTGCACCGGAGGTGCGGCCGTGCTGGCCCGGCTTGCTGTCCAGCTTGCACTTGTCGGCAAGCGAGCGGCGTGCGCTCTTCAGGAACAGGTCGGTACCTTCACGGCGGGAGAGTTTGGCCTTCGGGCCGATATAACGTGCCACTTTATCTTCCTTCCTGATCGATCGCGGCGCCTTCTGTACGCGCCGCGAGTCCGCCTGCTCCGCCCTTGCGGGGCGCCGAGTGGCGGACGGTGGGCTTATCCAGCGCACGCCCCGCAGGGTGCGCGCAAAAGCATGACTGGCTGCGCCGGGCCGCGGAACAAGGCTTCGATCCGACAAACGCAAGGCGCAAAACGAAAACCTGCCGCAAAGCTGATGCAGCAGGTGAACGTGCGATAGTACCACACCGGAACACCGGCAGGAAAACCCCGCCGGCTATCCGGGTACGACGGCGTCGCTCAGATGCGGCGGCGCTTCGGCGGACGGCAGCCGTTGTGCGGCACCGGCGTCACGTCTTCGATCACCGAGATCTTGATGCCCAGCGCGTTCAGCGCGCGGACAGCGGATTCACGGCCAGGGCCGGGGCCCTTGATGCGCACGTCCAGGTTCTTGATGCCCTGGTCTTGCGCCACGCGGCCGGCGTTCTCGGCTGCGACCTGGGCTGCGAACGGGGTCGACTTGCGCGAACCCTTGAAGCCCTGGCCACCCGAGGTCGCCCACGCCAGGGCGTTGCCCTGACGGTCGGTGATCGTGATGATGGTGTTGTTGAACGAAGCGTGGACGTGCGCAATGCCGTCGGCAACGTTCTTCTTGACCTTCTTACGCGCGCGCTGGGCGGCGTTGTTCGGACCTTTTGCCATTAGTTTCTTCCTCTGCCTTCGGCTTTACTTCTTCAGAGCCACGCCGGCCTTACGCGGACCCTTGCGGGTACGGGCGTTGGTGCGGGTGCGCTGACCGCGCATCGGGAGGCCCCTGCGGTGACGGACGCCACGATAGCAACCAAGGTCCATCAGACGCTTGATGTTCATCGTGGTTTCACGACGCAGGTCACCCTCGACCGTGGCCTTGCCGACTTCGTCACGAAGCTTTTCCAGGTCGGCGTCGGTCAGGTCCTTGACCTTCTTGTCAAACGGAACGCCGGTGGCCTCGCAAATCTTGCGGGCGCGCGAGCGGCCGATACCGTAAATAGCCGTCAGGCCGATCTCGGTATGCTTGTGGTTCGGGATGTTAACCCCTGCGATACGTGCCATTCGTCAATCCTCTTTACGATTAGCCTTGGCGTTGCTTGTGGCGGGGATCCGACGAGCAGATCACGCGCACGACACCGTTGCGCTTGATGATTTTGCAGTTGCGGCAAATGCGCTTAACAGAAGCCAGCACTTTCATGATTTTCCTCTTCCTTCAATTCCTGTTCGCTTCACTTCGTCCGAAAGACGATACGCGCGCGTGACAGATCATATGGAGTCAGCTCAACCGTCACCTTGTCACCCGGAAGAATCCGGATGTAGTTCATTCTCATCTTCCCGGAGATGTGGCCCAGCACTACGTGGCCATTCTCCAGTTTGACTCGGAACGTCGCATTGGGAAGGTTTTCCAGGACCTCCCCCTGCATCTGGATGACGTCGTCTTTTGCCATACCTAGCCCGTACCGACCCGGCTTCAGCGCAAGGTCAAATTACCCTTGAAATTCGCTTTCTTCAGCAGGGACTCATATTGCTGCGACATGACATAGGACTGGACCTGGGCCATGAAATCCATCGTGACGACCACGATGATCAGCAGCGAGGTTCCGCCAAAATAGAACGGAACGTTCCAGCGCAGTACCAGGAATTCCGGCAACAGGCAGACCAGTGTGATGTAGATCGCACCAGCCAGCGTCAGACGCACAAGGATCTTGTCGATGTAGCGCGTCGTCTGCTCGCCCGGACGAATGCCCGGAATGAAGGCACCGCTTTTCTTCAGGTTGTCCGCCACTTCACGGCTGTTGTACACCAGGGCCGTATAGAAGAAGCAGAAAAATACAATCGCAGCAGCGTACAGCAGGATGTAGACCGGCTGGCCCGGCGACAGCGTTGCCGCTAGGTCCTTGATGAACCGGCCCGCAGCGCCCGTCGAGTCAGAGGTGAACCAGCCCGCGATGGTCGCCGGGAACAGGATGATCGACGATGCGAAGATCGGCGGAATCACCCCGGCCATGTTCAGCTTCAGCGGCAGGTGCGACGACTGGCCGCCGTACACCTTGTTGCCGACCTGACGCTTGGCATAGTTCACCAGGATCTTGCGCTGGCCGCGCTCGACGAACACCACGGCGAAAGTCACGCCGGCGATGATCGCCACGATCAGGATCGACGCGATGATGCTCATCGAACCGGTGCGAACCAGCTCGAAGAGACCGCCGATCGCGTTGGGCAGGCCCGCCGCGATACCGCCGAAGATGATGATCGAGATGCCGTTGCCCAGACCCCGCTCGGTGATCTGCTCACCCAGCCACATCAGGAACATCGTGCCGGTCACCAGCGTGATCACCGCCGTGGCCCGGAACATCAGCCCCGGGTCGATCACGAGGCCGGGCTGGGATTCCAGCGCGACCGCGATCGACAGCGCCTGGAAGGTGGCCAGGACCACCGTGCCGTAGCGCGTGTACTGCGTGATCTTGCGTTGACCCGCCTGCCCTTCCTTCTTCAGCGACTCCAGCTGCGGCAGCACGATCGTCAGCAACTGCATGATGATCGACGCCGAGATGTACGGCATGATGCCGAGCGCGAAGACGGTAAAGCGCGACAGCGCACCGCCCGAGAACAGGTTGAACATCCCGAGGATGCCACCCGACTGACTCTGGAAAAGCTTCGCGAGCTGTTCAGGATCGATGCCCGGCACCGGAATATGCGCTCCGATGCGGTACACGATCAAGGCCAGCACCAGGAACATCAGCCGGCGCTTGAGGTCGCCGTACTTCGCCGTGTTCTTGGCTTGCGTGCTTGCATTGGGTTTCGCCGTGGCCAAACGATGCTCCGACTGTGACTCGCCTATGCTGCGAAATCAGCTGCTAAATTACGCCGCGATCTGACCGCCGGCGGCTTCGATCGCAGCCTTGGCGCCAGCGGTGGCACCCAGACCCTTGATCGTCACCTTGCGGGTCAGCTCACCGGCCTTGATGACCTTGGCGCTCTTGACCAGATCAGCCACCAGGCCAGCCTGCTTCAGAACCAGCAGGTCCACTTCGGCCGCTTCCAGACGCTCGATGTCGCGCAGGCTCACCTCGGCGGTGAATTCCTTCGTCAGCGAGGTGAAGCCGCGCTTCGGCAGGCGACGATACAGCGGCATTTGACCGCCTTCGAAGCCGACCTTGTGGAAGCCGCCCGAACGCGACTTCTGACCCTTGTGGCCACGACCGGCAGTCTTGCCCAGGCCGGAGCCGATACCGCGGCCGACGCGACGCTTGGCGTGCTTCGAACCGGCGGCCGGTTTCAGGTTGTTCAGTTGCATCTTGCTCTCCGTGTCCGGTATCAGGCCAGAACCTTGACCAGGTACGACACCTTGTTGATCATGCCGCGCACGGCGGGCGTGTCCTGCAGCTCCGACACCGAGTTGATGCGGCGCAGGCCCAGGCCACGGACGGTGGCGCGATGATCCTCGCGCGTGCCGATCAGGCTGCGCACGAGTTGCACTTTTACGGTTTGTTGCGACATTTCGTCCGACTCCTTAACCGAGGATGTCTTCGACCGACTTGCCGCGCTTCGCGGCGATCTCGCCCGGCGTGCTCATCTTCTGAAGACCGTCCAGCGTGGCGCGAACCATGTTGTACGGATTGGTCGAGCCGTGCGACTTGGTCACCACGTTGGTGACGCCCATCACTTCGAAAATCGCGCGCATCGGGCCGCCGGCGATCACGCCGGTACCTTCCTTGGCCGGCATCATCAGCACCTTGGCGGCGCCGTGCTTGCCCACGACTTCGTGTTGCAGCGTGCCGTTCTTGAGCGAGACCTTGACCATCTTGCGACGGGCTTCGTCCATTGCCTTCTGAACTGCCACCGGCACTTCCTTGGCCTTGCCCTTGCCCATGCCGATGCGGCCATCGCCGTCACCGACCACGGTCAGCGCAGCGAAACCGAGAATCCGGCCGCCCTTCACCACCTTGGTGACGCGGTTGACCGAGATCATCTTCTCGCGGAGGCCGTCGTCGCGTTCGTCCTGCTGGACTTTTGCTTGCATCTTTGCCATGACGTATCTCTCTTTGTGCGCTTAGAACTTGAGGCCGGCTTCACGCGCAGCGTCGGCCAGGGCCTTCACGCGACCGTGGAAGCGGAAGCCGCCGCGATCGAACGCAACGGTCTCCACGCCGGCAGCCTTCGCCTTCTCGGCGATGCGCTTGCCGATCAGGCTCGCAGCGGCGGCGGTAGCACCGCTGCCGGTCAGTTCCTTGCGCACTTCTGCCTCGACGGTCGAAGCCGAAGCCAGCACTTGCGTGCCGCACGGCGAGTAGACCTGGGCGTAAATATGCGAATTCGTACGGAACACGGTCAGACGATTGACTTTCAGTTCCGCGATCTTGGCGCGGGTCTGACGTGCACGGCGCAAACGAGCGTCTTTCTTGTTCATGATTGCACCCCTTACTTCTTCTTGGTTTCCTTCAGGATGACGCGCTCGTCCGAGTAGCGAACGCCCTTGCCCTTGTAGGGCTCAGGCGGACGGTACGCGCGAACTTCCGCGGCAACCTGACCGACTTTCTGCTTGTCCGCACCCTTGATGATGATCTCGGTCTGCGTGGGCGTTGTCGCCGTCACGCCTTCCGGCATCGCATGGATCACGTCGTGCGAGAAACCAAGCTGGAGCTTGAGCGCGGTACCTTGCAGCTGGGCACGGTAGCCCACGCCGACCAGGTTCAGCTTGCGCTCGAAACCGGTGGTCACACCCTTGACCATATTGGCCACCAGGGCGCGCATGGTGCCCTGCAGTGCGTTTGCTTCGCGCGATTCGTCGGCCGGGACGAAGGTCAGCGTGTCGTTTTCGACCTTGACCTGCACCAGGCTGTGAATCGGCTGCGTCAGCGTGCCGAGCGGGCCCTTAACGGAGAGCACGCCGGCCGCCACATTGACTTCTGCGCCTTTGGGCAGCGCGATGGGAGCCTTACCTACACGGGACATGGTTACTCCTTACGCGACGTAGCAGAGAACTTCGCCGCCCACGCCAGTGGCACGTGCCTTGCGATCGGTCATCAGACCCTGCGGGGTCGAGATGATCGCGACGCCCAGGCCGTTCATCACTTGGGGGATGTCGCTGCGGCCCTTGTACACGCGCAGGCCGGGCTTCGAGACGCGTTCGATGCGCTCGATGACCGGACGGCCGGCGTAGTACTTCAGACCGATGCTCAGTTGTGCCTTGCCGCCATCTTCCTGCACGGCGTAGTCGTCGATGTAGCCTTCGTCCTTCAGGACCTTGGCGATTGCCACTTTCAGCTTCGACGACGGCATGACAACCGACGCCTTCTGCACGCCCTGGGCGTTGCGGATGCGCGTCAGCATATCGGCGATAGGATCGCTCATGCTCATACTGTTTCTCCTGTAGCCTGTGCGTAATTACCAGCTGGCTTTCGTCAGACCCGGGATTTCGCCACGGAAGGCGATTTCACGGATCTTGTTACGCGCCAGGCCAAACTTGCGGAAGGTACCGCGGGGACGACCGGTGATCGCGCAGCGATTGCGCTGACGGGTCGGATTCGCGTTGCGCGGGAGCTGCTGCAGCTCCAGACGAGCGCCATAACGCTCTTCTTCCGACTTTTCCTGGTCGTCGATAATGGCCTTGAGGGATGCGCGCTTCCCGGCATACTTCGCCACGAGCCTTGCGCGCTTCTTCTCACGTTCAATCAGAGCCAATTTAGCCACGGTAACCCCTTAATTACGGAACGGGAACTTGAATGCACCGAGGAGCGCCTTGGCTTCCTCGTCATTCTTAGCCGTCGTCGTGATGCTGATGTTCAGACCGCGCAGCGCGTCGATCTTGTCGTACTCGATTTCGGGGAAAATGATCTGCTCTTTCACACCGATGTTGTAGTTGCCACGACCATCGAACGAGCGGCCCGACACACCACGGAAGTCGCGCACGCGCGGCAGCGCCACGGTCACGAAACGATCCAGGAATTCGAACATGCGTTCGCCGCGCAGCGTCACCATCGCGCCGATGGGATAACCCTGGCGGATCTTGAAGCCTGCGATTGCCTTCTTGGCCTTCGTCACCACCGGCTTCTGGCCGGCGATCTTGGTCAGGTCGCCCACGGCCAGCTCAATGACCTTCTTGTCATTGATGGCTTCGCCAAGGCCCATGTTCAGGGTGATCTTGGTGATGCGCGGCACTTCCATGACCGACTTGTAGCCGAACTGTTCGATCAGCTTCGGTACGACCTGTTCTTTGTAAAACTCTTGCAGACGTGCTGTCATGCTCAACTCCTATCCTTGCCCAGAATCAAGCTGCCACGACGGCGCCGGTGGTCTTCAGCACGCGCACGCGCTTGCCGTCTTCCACCTTGATGCCGACGCGCGACGGCTTGCCATTGGCATCCACGAGCGCAACGTTGGAAATATGCAGCGGCATGACCTTGTCGACCACACCACCGGTGGTGCCCAGCATCGGGTTCGGACGTGCATGCTTCTTGGCAACGTTCACGCCTTCAACCACGACCTTGTCGCCGAGCATGGCTTGCACGGTACCGCGCTTGCCCTTGTCTTTGCCGGTCAGGACGATGACTTCGTCGCCTTTGCGAATCTTGTTCATGGCGGCTCCTTACAGCACTTCCGGCGCGAGCGACACGATCTTCATGAAGCGCTCGGTACGGAGTTCACGAGTCACCGGCCCGAAGATACGGGTGCCGATCGGCTCGAGCTTGGTGTTCAGCAGGACAGCGGCATTGCTGTCGAACTTGACGAGCGAACCATCGGCACGGCGCACGCCCTTGGCGGTGCGAACGACGACGGCATTGTAAATATCGCCCTTCTTCACGCGACCGCGCGGCGCTGCGTCCTTGACGGTCACCTTGATGATGTCGCCCACGCTCGCATAGCGGCGCTTGGACCCACCCAGCACTTTGATGCACAGAACTTCGCGCGCACCAGTGTTATCGGCCACTTCGAGCCGGCTTTCTGTCTGAATCATGGTGTTATCTTCCCAACTTAATCCACCGGGCAACGCCCGCCGGTCAGTCTTGGTCCCGTCGGCCTCCGGCTTTGCGCCAGCAACCGTTTGGGTTGATCAACTTTGAAGTCGGTAGTTACCAGGCGGCCTGAACATGGTTAATCAGGAGCCGCTCGGCCTAGGTTCGCCCAGTCGATTCGCCGTGGTGATGGTGCTAAGGCGAATGCAACAAAGCGGAAGTCCAGGATTATAGCACATAACCCTGGACTCGCAAGTCAACCGAAAACCGTGTGGTTTTTTAGATGACGCGCGCAGCTTCGACCAGACGGGAAACCACCCAGGACTTGGTCCGCGACAGCGGACGCGATTCCTGGATCTCGACCTTGTCGCCTTCCTTGTACTGGTTGGCTTCGTCGTGTGCGTGGTACTTCTTCGAACGCAGCACGTACTTGCCGTACAGAGGATGCTTGACGCGGTTTTCGATCAGGACCGTGACGGTCTTGTCCATCTTGTCGCTGACTACACGGCCGACCAGAGTGCGGCGAAGCGACGATTCCGTTTGTGCAGTTTCAGTCATTTCGTGGTCGCCTTCTCGTTCAGCACGGTTTGCACCCGCGCGATGTCCTTGCGCACCTTCTTCAGCTGGCTGGTGTTCTGCAGCTGTTGGGTGGCCTTTTGCATGCGCAGGCTAAATTGGGCCTTCAGCAGCTCGGAGAGCTCCTGGTTCAGCCCGGCGGCGTCCTTGCCGCGAAGTTCGGATGCTTTCATCCCTGCTCTCCTTACGTCCCGACCTGGCGCACCACGAAATTGGTGGCGATCGGCAGCTTGGCAGCCGCGAGGCGGAACGCCTCACGTGCCAGCTCTTCGGTCACGCCATCCATTTCGTACAGCATCTTGCCCGGCTGGATTTCTGCCACGTAGTATTCCGGATTACCCTTACCGTTACCCATACGGACTTCGGCGGGCTTCTTCGAGATCGGCTTGTCCGGGAAAATCCGGATCCAGATGCGGCCGCCACGCTTGATGTGACGGGTCATCGCACGACGTGCCGACTCGATCTGGCGGGCCGTCAGACGGCCACGGCCCATTGCCTTCAGGCCGAATTCACCGAAAGACACGGCGTTGCCACGGGTAGCCTTACCCGTGTTGCGGCCTTTCTGCTCCTTGCGGTATTTTCTGCGCTTAGGTTGCAGCATCGTTATTCTCCACTCTTCGCATCTGCGCCAGGCGCAGCGCGGCGACCGGCACCGGCGCCACCAGCACCACCGCGGCGGTTGCCACCCGGACGGCCTTCGCCTTCGCGGCGGCGGCCTTCGGGACGGCCCGGACGGCGGCGACGTTCGTCTTGCGGCTCTTCCACCACCGGCGCGTCGTTGCGGCCGAGGTGATCACCCTTGTAGACCCACACCTTGACACCGATGATGCCGTAGGTGGTTTCTGCTTCGGAGAAGCCGTAGTCGATGTCGGCGCGCAGGGTGTGCAGGGGCACACGGCCTTCGCGGTACCATTCGGTACGTGCGATTTCTATGCCGTTCAGGCGACCGGCGCTCATGATCTTGATGCCCTGGGCACCGAGGCGCATCGCGTTCTGCATCGCGCGCTTCATGGCGCGGCGGAACATGATGCGGCGCTCGAGCTGCTGGGTGATCGAGTCGGCGATCAGCTGCGCATCGGTTTCCGGCTTGCGGATTTCCTCGATGTTCACGTGCACGGGCACACCCATGCGGCGTTGCAGCTCGGCCTTGAGCAGTTCGATGTCCTCGCCCTTCTTGCCGATGACCACGCCCGGACGCGAGCTGTAAATGGTCAGACGTGCGTTGCGGGCGGGGCGCTCGATGACGACGCGGCCAACCGAAGCGTTCTTGAGCTTCTTCTTCAGAAACTCGCGAACTTCGATGTCTTCCTTCAGCATGCCGGCGAACTTCGTGTTGTTGGCGTACCAACGCGAAGCCCAGTTACGGCTGACGGCCAGACGGAAGCCAGTCGGATGAATCTTCTGTCCCATCGTGACTCCTTAGTTGCCGAGCGTCACAGTGATGTGACAGGTTTGTTTCTCGATACGGTTGCCGCGGCCCTTGGCTCGTGCCGTGAAGCGCTTGAGCGAGGTTGCCTTGTCGACGAAGATGGTCTTGACCTTCAGTTCGTCGATGTCGGCGCCTTCGTTGTGCTCGGCGTTGGCGATGGCCGATTCGACCACCTTCTTCACGATCCCGGCAGCCTTTTTCGGGCTGAACGTCAGGACGTTGAGCGCGCGCTCGATCGGCAGACCGCGGATCTGGTCGGCGACCAGGCGAGTTTTCTGGGCGGAGATGCGGGCACCGCGATGAATCGCTTTCACTTCCATGATGGCACCTTACCTCTTCGCTTTCTTGTCAGCCGCGTGGCCCTTGAACGTGCGGGTGAGCGCAAATTCGCCGAGCTTGTGGCCGACCATGTTTTCCGAAACGTACACCGGCACGTGTTGACGGCCGTTGTGAACGGCGATCGTCAGGCCGATGAATTCCGGCAGAATGGTCGAGCGACGCGACCAAGTCTTGATGGGCTTCTTGTCCTTGCCGCCTGCAGCCGCTTCCACCTTTTTCAGCAGGTGGGCGTCACAGAACGGACCCTTTTTTGCGGAACGTGTCATGTCTAGGCTCCTACCTACCGATTAACGCTTGTGGCGCTTCTGCACGATCATGCTGGCAGTGCGCTTGTTGCTGCGGGTACGGTAACCCTTGGCCGGGGTACCCCACGGCGAAACCGGATCGCGACCAGCGGCGGTCTTGCCTTCACCACCACCGTGCGGGTGATCCACCGGGTTCATCACGACACCACGCACCGTCGGGCGGATACCGCGCCAGCGGGTGGCACCGGCCTTGCCGATGACGCGCAGGCTGTGCTCTTCGTTGCCGACTTCACCGATGGTGGCGCGGCATTCGATGTGCACGCGGCGCACTTCGCCGGAGCGCAGGCGCACCTGGGCGTAGATGCCTTCGCGAGCCAGCAGCACGGCGGAACCGCCGGCGGCGCGCGCGATCTGGGCACCCTTGCCGGGCAGCATTTCCACGTTGTTGATCGTGGTGCCGACCGGGATGTTGCGGATCGGCAGGTTGTTGCCGGCCTTGATCGGCGCTTCCGAGCCGTTCAGCACGGCCTGGCCGGCCACCATGCCCTTCGTGGCGATGATGTAGCGGCGCTCGCCGTCGGCGAACAGCACCAGCGCGATGTTGGCGCTGCGGTTCGGATCGTATTCCAGGCGCTCGACCTTGGCGGGGATGCCGTCCTTGTCGTTGCGCTTGAAGTCGACCACGCGGTAGTGGTGCTTATGACCACCGCCCTTGTGGCGGGTGGTGATGTGACCGTTGTTGTTGCGGCCCGACTTCTGGAATTGCTTTTCCAGCAGCGGAGCGTGGGGCTCGCCCTTGTGCAGGTTGGGATTGACAACCTTCACCATCGAGCGACGGCCCGGGGACGTCGGCTTGGTCTTGACGAGTGCCATGATTACTTGGCCTCCGCTTCAAAATTGATTTCCTGACCCGGCTTCAGCGAAACGTAAGCCTTCTTCACGTGGTTGCGACGCCCCATGAAGCGGCCAAAGCGCTTTTGCTTGCCCTTTTGGTTCAGGATCTGAACGGACTGCACCTCGACCTTGAACAGCAGCTCGACCGCCGCCTTCACGTCTGCCTTGTTGGCATCGCGAGCGACTTCGAACACGACTTGTTCGTTCTTGTCGGCGACCAGGGTTGCCTTTTCGGAAACCACCGGCGCGAGCAGCACCTGCATCAAACGATGATCGTTCTTGGCTACTTGCGTCATTTCAGCAACTCCTCGATCTGCGCGACGGCTGCCTTGGTCACCAGCACCTTCTTGTAGTGCACGAGCGACAGCGGGTCAGCCTGGCGCGGCTCGACAACCGCCACGTGCGGCAGGTTGCGCGAAGCCAGGTAGAGGTTTTCGTCGAGGCTGTCGGTGATGATCAGCACCGAGTCCAGGCCCATGGCCTTGAACTTGTCGGCCAAGAGCTTGGTCTTGGGCGCATCGACGGTGAAACCGTCCACCACGTTGATACGACCTTCACGTGCGAGCTGCGAGTAGATCGAGCGCATGCCGGCACGGAACATCTTCTTGTTGACCTTCTGGCTGAAGTTCTCTTCCGGCGAATTCGGGAAGATGCGGCCGCCCCCGCGCCACAGCGGCGAGGAAGACATACCGGCACGGGCACGGCCCGTACCCTTCTGGCGCCACGGCTTCTTGGTCGTGTGCTTGACCTCTTCACGATCCTTCTGCTTACGGTTGCCGCTGCGAGCGTTGGCCTGATAAGCGACGACGATCTGGTGAACGAGGGCTTCGTTGTAGTCACGGCCGAAGACTTCGGGCGAGGCGTCAACGCCCGCGCCGACTTGGCCATTGTCCTGGAGGAGCTTGAGTTCCATTGATTCGCTCCTTAAGCTTTGGCTTTGGCCTTGACGGCCGGGGTCACGATGACCTTGCCGCCCTTGGAACCGGGGATCGCGCCCTTGACCAGCAGCAGCTTGCGCTCTGCGTCGATCTTGGCGATTTCCAGGTTCTGGACGGTGCGGGTGACGTCACCCAGGTGGCCCGTCATGCGCTTGCCGGGGAACACACGGCCCGGATCCTGCGCCATACCGATGGAACCCGGCACGTTGTGCGAACGCGAGTTACCGTGGGTGGCACGACCGGATGCGAAGTGGTGGCGCTTGATGGTACCGGCGTAGCCCTTACCGATGCTGACGCCCTGCACGTCGATCTTCTGACCGACTTCGAACAGGTCGACCGACAGCGAACCGCCAGCTTGCAGTTCGCCCGCCTTGGCGGCATCGATACGGAATTCGCGGATGATTTCGCCGGCTTCGACACCAGCTTTGGCGAGATGACCCGCCAGCGGCTTGGTGACGCGACTGGCGCGGCGTGCGCCGAAAGTGACTTGAACCGCGGTATAACCGTCGGTCTCGTCCGTCTTGATTTGCGTCACGCGGTTGTCGCCGACCTCGACCACGGTAACGGGAATCGAATCACCGTCGTCCGTGAAAATACGGGTCATGCCAACCTTGCGACCTACAAGGCCAAGGCTCATGGTTTGCTCCATTCCCAGCTGCGATTGGCCGGGGCTGATTGATACACGAAAACTGTGTGTGCAAACTGCGTTTGCAGTGCGCGGGCTTGCGCTAAAGAAGACGGCGCGCGGCCAAAACGGCCAGCCCACTACCCATAGACAAACGGGTAGCCTTACACTATATCGCACTGGTTTGGAAAGAGCAAGCACGGCGTGGAATGTCGCCGCACGTCGCGGCGCCGCGTGTTGCTTTGTGACGTTTTCCGCTACTTTTGCCGGCCGATGGCGGCGTCATGCGGGGCTTCAGCGGCCCGCGGCGTCGCCGATGCGGACGAATTCGCCGCCATAGAACACCAGCGGCTCGCCCTCCCCGGCTTCAAACCCCTCGACCGCGCCGACGATCAGCAGATGGTCGCCGACCGGGTCGGCGCGCTCGACCCGGCATGCCAGCGTGGCCAGCGCGTCCGCCAGGTAGGGCACGCCGCGCGGGCAGCGCCGGTGCGCGACGCCGGCGAACTTGTCCGCCGCGGGCGTGGCGAAGCGGCGCGCGAGCTCGCCCTGCCCCGCGCGCAGGATGCTGATGCCGAAGGCGGCGCCGGGCGCGAAGTGCGCGGCGCTCGGCGAATGCAGGGCCAGGCTCCACAGGATCAGCGGCGGCGCCAGCGACAGCGAGGCGAACGAGTTGACGGTCAGGCCGAGCGGACGGCCGCCGGCGCCGCACGCGCCGATGACCGCCACGCCCGTGGCATAGCGCCCGCAGGCGCGCCGCAGCGCGCGCGCGTCGCCGGTGGCGGCCGCCGCCATCTCAGGCCGCCCGCGGCAGGTGCCGCTCGATCATCTGCTGGCACGCCGCGGCGTCGGCCCACCACGGGAAGAAGTCCGGCGGGTTGTCGAAGCCGTTGGCGATGCGCGCGGCCAGTGCCGGCGCCTGCCCGGCCGCGCCGAGCAGGGCCAGGATGTGGGGCGGCGGCGGCGTGAGCAGCGAGTTGGTCCAGTTGACCACGTCGCCGGCGTATTGCCAGTAGCGCGCGAAGGTCCGCTCCATCCAGCCGGCGTCGAAGGCGCGCTCGCCGTGGGCGACGATGGCGTCGAGATAGACCTTGCAGCATTTGGCGGCGTTGTTCGAGCCCTGGCCGGTGATGGGGTCGTTGACGACCACCGCGTCCGCCATGCCGAACACCAGCCGCCCGGACGGCAGCGTCATGACCGGGCGGCGCACGGTCGGCGTGAAGCGCCCGGCCAGGATGCCCTGCTCGTCGGTCAGCGTCACGGCTTCGCAGCGCTCGGCCTCCCACGGCAGCCAGGTGCGCAGGATGCGCAGGCTCTCGGCGAGGTGCTGCTCCGGCGTGCGCGCCTCGGCCCAGCGGTCCATCGGGCCGCCCGGCACGCCTTCGAACACCATGATCTCGCAGGGCCCGCCCAGCGTCAGCGCCGGGAAGACGAAGTATTCGCCGACGCCCGGGATCAGGTTGAAGGCCACGCGCGAGAACGGGCTGCCCGGGCGCATGCCGTTCACGTAGGTCAGCGCCAGCGCGCGCTGCGGCGCGGTGAACGGGCTGCGCGCGGCGTCGCGCTCGAAGCGGTTGACGATCTCGCCCTTGCCGGCGGCAAGCAGCACCAGGTCGTGCTCCGCGGCCAGCGCCTCGAGCTCCGCGATGCCCGCATCGGCGATGCGCAGGTCGCCGCCGCGCTGCGCGAAGGCTTCCATCCAGGCCGGCATCTTCAGGCGCTGGTCCACGGCCTGCGCCGGCCGCTCGAGGCGCGCGGCCCAGTCGATCAGCTTCGCGCCGGGCTGCTCGGGATGCGGCACCGCCAGGCCGATGCCTTCGACCGGCGGACAGGTATCGCCCCACCAGTCGAGCGCGAGTTCGCGCTCGCACTGCAGCGCGCGGTCGAACATGCACTGGCTGGACATGACCTTGCCCGCGCGCACCTGCTCCGGCGTGCGGTTGGTCATCAGCGTGACCCGGTAGCCCCGGGCCTGCAGGCCGAGGGCCATCTGCAGGCCGGACTGGCCGGCGCCGACGATGGCAATGCGTTGGCTCATGACGATCTCCTCGATGTGGACAAGTCGCTTCAGCCGGCCAGGCGGGGAATGGCGGGAACGTTCTGCTCCGGCCCCATCGCGCCATAACCGCCGTCCACGGCGTAGTCGGCGCCGGTGACGAAGCTGGCGTGGTCGGAGCACAGGAACAGCACCACCTGCGCCACCTCGTCCGGCTCGCCGGCACGGCCGAGCAGATGGAAGTCCGCCGCCACGCGGTCGGTGCGCGCGCGGTCGCCGCCGCTGACTTCATCCATCAGCCGGCACCAGGTCCAGCCCGGCGAGACCGCGTTGACGCGGATGCGGTCGGGCGCCAGGTCCATCGCCATGCTGCGCGTGAGCTGGCGGATCGCGGCCTTGGAGGCGGGATAGAGCCAGCGCCCGGTCTGCGCCACGCCGGCCGAGATGCTGGTGAAGTTGACGATGGCGCCGCCGCCGCGCGCGCGCATGGCGCCGTGCACGGCCTGCGCCAGCATCGCGCCGGACACCACGTTGACGTCGAGCGCGGCAAGCCAGTCGCGGCGCGTCGAGCGGAAGCCGTCGTCGAGGTAGGTGCAGGCGAGGTTGACCAGGTAGTCGATGCCGCCGAAATGCCGCGACACCTCGGCCACGGCCGCTGCGACCTGGGCGTCGTCGGTGATGTCGGTGCGCACGAACAGCGCCCCCTCGCCGAGCTCGGCGGCGATGCGCGCGCCGCCGGCCGCGTCGATGTCGAGAATGGCCACGCGCGTGCCGGCCCGTACGAAGGCCCTGGCCACGCCGGCCCCGATCAGGGTGGCGCCGCCGCTGACGATGGCGACCTTGTCCTGCAGTCCTTTCATGACGTTGTCTCCTGATGTGAGGCGTTGCCCGCGCCGCGCGGGCACGCCCTTTTCTTTGCTATGCGATGGATACGCCGGATGCGTCGGATGCGTCGCGGCGGGATGCCGGGCGCGCGCGGGCTACTTGCCCTCGCTCTCCCGCCAGCGCGCCATCAGCGTGTTCGACGGCAGCGTCTCGTCGAGCAGCTTGCGCGCCGTTTCCACGCCGGCCACCGGCAACCCGGCGGGATCGAGCTTGCCGATCTGCACCAGCACGCTGGCCTGGTCCCAGTAGATGTGCTCGTGGTAGAGCTTGTCGCCGCGGAACTTGACGATGGCGATCAGCGGGATCTCCACGCGCTTGCCGGTGGGCGGCACGCCGGGCAGCATCCAGTCGATCTCGCAGGTATGGGTGAAGCAGAACAGCAGCTCGTCGACGATCTGGCTGGCGCCCACCGTGCGCGACAGCGGGATCAGCGTGGTGTCGGGCGGGTTGCTGTGGACGAAGTGGTTGGCGTAGAAGCGCCTGAGCTGGCCGTGGCCCACGCCGCCGGTCATGGTCGGGATGTGGTTGACGTAGGGCTGGGCCACCATCGTCGCCATCGTGGCGTCGACGTCGCGCGTGGCGAATTCGTATTCGCAATGCTTGTCCCACAGCGCCGAGAAATCGTAGTGCGGGCCCATCTCGGCGCGCAGCGCGGCGATCGAGCGCTGGTGCGCCATCAGCGCGGCGGGGCGGTCGTAGTGCTCGCCGCCGGCGCGCGCGAACGCATGGTCGGCGCCGGGATAGACGTACAGCTCGACGTTCTCGCGGGCGCCCAGCGCGTCGCGGATCCGCGCCTGCGCCTCGGGCGGGCAGAAGCCGTCGCTGCCGGCCACGTGCAGCACCAGGCGGCCGCGCACATGGCGGGCTTCGTCGAGCGCGCGCTCGATGCCCACGCCGTAGTACGCCACCGCGCAGGCCACGCCGTCCAGGCGGCAGGCGGCGAGATAGGCCAGCTTGCCGCCCAGGCAGAAACCCAGCACGCCGGTCTGTCCCGCGCATTCCGGGCGCGCGCGCAGCGCGGCCAGCGCGGCGCCCACGTCCCGCACGCCCGCGGCTTCGTCGAACTGCTGGTAGAGGCCGAGCGCGCGCTGGAAGTCCGCGCCGCGGTCGCCCAGCTCGATGCCGGGCGCGATGCGCCAGAACAGGTCCGGCACCAGCACCGTGTAACCCTCCTCGGCGTAGTAGTCCGCCACCGCCCGCATGGTGGCGTTGACGCCGAAGATTTCCTGGCACAGCACGATGCCCGGGCCCTTGCCCGCGGCGGGGGTGGCCAGGTAGGCGCTGAACGTGCCGCCGCCGTCGGCGGCGTGGATCTGGATGGTCTGGCCCATGAATGGCGCTCCTTCTTGTCTGGTTGGGGGGCGGGGCTGCGGTGCCGGATTGCATGATGGGCGATCCGCACCGCAGCAAACTAGCCGCCGGCTGCAGCGGCTATCCGATTAGTGCAGGAAAATGCCGGGCCGGGCAAGCGCCGCGCCGCCGCCGCCGCGCGGCAATCCACTATAGTGGTGCGAAGGAATCCGTCCGCCGGCCCGCGCGGGCGCCGGGCCGCGCGCTGCGCGGCGGCGCCGCGCCGACCATGCAGCCCCTTCAGCAACGGCGCGCCATGACGCCGAGGAGCGAGACCATGCCGCAGCCCCCCGCCGCCACGGCCGCCGAGCCGCTGGCCGGTGCCTTGCTGTCAGACCCGAGCAGGCTGGTGTTCGCCTCGGCTGACCACGCCCGCACGCGCGCCGCGGTCGGCGCCGTCTTCAAGCCGCACCGGCTCGCCATTGCCGGCACGACGCTGGCCGCACGCATGCATCACGCGCCGCTCGGCGCGGTATCGTTCAACCGGCTGGCCTACGGGGCCGAGGTGCGCATCGAGCCGGGGCCGCTCGAGGATTTCCTGCTGGTGCAGATGCCGGTCGGCGGCAGCGCCGAGATCCACTGCGGCGCGCAGCGGATCGTTTCCGACCGCGACACGGCCTCGGTGCTCACGCCCGCCGATCCGGTGCGGATGCGCTGGAGCCAAGACAGCGACCAGTTGATCGTGCGCGTGGAGCGCAGCGCGCTGGAGCGGGTCTGCGCGGCCCACCTCGGGCACCCGCCGCGGCAGGCGCTGCGCTTCCAGCTCGGCATGGCGTGGCGGCGCGCGGCGGCGTGGTACCAGTTGATGCACTACCTGGCGGACCTGCTGGCGCAGGCGCCGGACACGGCGCGCCATCCGCTGACCGCCTGCCAGCTCGAGCAGTTGGTGATCGGCACGCTGCTGACGGTGCAGCCGCACAATCTCAGCGAGGCGCTGCAGGCGCGCGGCAAGCCGCTGGCGCCGCGCCACGTCAGGCGGGTCGAGGAATACATCCACGCGCATGCCCACGCGCCGCTCACGCCCGCCGTGCTGGCGGAGGTGGCCGGGGTCAGCCTGCGCGGGCTGTACGCGGGCTTCCGCGAGCATCGCGGCATCAGCCCGATGGCCTACCTGCGCGCGGTCCGGCTCGAGCGCGTGCGGCACGACCTGCTCGGCGACAAGACCATCGATTCGGTCACGGCGGCGGCCTTGCGCTGGGGCTTCAGCCACCTGGGACGGTTCAGCATGGAATACCGCAAGCGCTTCGGCGAAGCGCCGGGACAGACGCTGCGGCGGCGCGGGCCGGCATGAGGAAGGGGCCGCGCCGGGACGGTACGAGGAGGAGGCGCGCAAAAACAAAAACGGCGAACCGAAGTTCGCCGTTTTCGTTGCCCGAGGCCGCCTGGGGCGGCCTTGCGCGGAATGGCTTTACACCTTGATTTCGACGTCGACGCCTGCCGGCAGGTCGAGCTTCATCAGTGCGTCAACGGTCTTGTCGGTAGGATCGACGATGTCCATCAGGCGCTGGTGAGTGCGGATCTCGAACTGATCGCGGCTGGTCTTGTTGACGTGCGGCGAACGCAGGATGTCGAAGCGCTGGATGCGGGTCGGCAGGGGCACCGGGCCCTTGACGATCGCGCCGGTACGCTTGGCGGTATCCACGATTTCGGCTGCCGACTGGTCGATCAGGCGATAGTCGAAAGCCTTCAGGCGGATACGGATCTTCTGGTTCTGCATGATATTTCCTTAAAAGAGCGATGGGCGCATGCGCCCTGGAACATGGGAAAAGGCCAGCGGCATTGTACCGCCAGCCAGTTCCAGGAAGTTTTTTATCAGTCGAGGATCTTGGCCA
>NZ_AQPL01000218.1:0-4730 GCF_000395345.1 Cupriavidus sp. WS
GTTGAAGTTGAAGTTGAAGTTGACTTTGTGAAGCCGAAGTTAAACCTTTAACTTTAAAACCCCGAATCAAAATCTACCCAAAAAATCCCGAAATCCCACCGTGCGCGCCAGCACAATAGCCTGCAGCCAGTTCTCCAGCGCAAGCCTGGCAAGAACACTCGTAATGTGATTCCTCACGGTCTTTTCGCGCAACCCCAGGTACGCGGCGACCTGCCGCGTTGTCGCGGCCTTGCGCGATCAGCCCCACGATGTCGCGCTCGCGTGGCGTGAGCACGGCATGCAGCACCAACGTGGGGCGCGCCCGCCCGGGGTTGGGCCACCGCGTGCCGCCTGTAGATTGGCAAAGGAACGGCGCGCGGCGGACCGCGCCGCCGCCGGGCCTTGCCGCGCTCAGTCGAGCGTGATGTGCGAGTCGTTGATGACCTTGCGCCATTTGGCGGTTTCGCTGCGCATCTTGTTGGCCAGCACCTCGGGCGGGCCGCCGGCCATCTCGAAGCCCATGCCGACCAGCTTGGCCTTGACCTCTTCGTCCTTGAGGGCGTGGTCGAAGGCGTGGTTCAGCTTGGCGATGATGGGCGCGGGCGTGCCGGCCGGCGCCAGGAAGCCGTACCAGCCCACCAGCTCGTAGCCGGGCGCGCCGGACTCGGCCACCGTGGGCAGGTTCGGCAACTGGGGCAGGCGGCTTGCCGTGGTCACGGCGAGCGCGCGCAGCTTGCCTTCCTTCACCAGCGGATAGGCTTCCGGCAGGATGGCGAACATCACCGTGGTCTGTCCGCCCACGAGGTCGGTCAGCGCCGGCACGCCGCCCTTGTACGGCACGTGCGACAGCGTCGGCAGGCCCACGGTCTTCTTGTACAGCTCGCCGCCCAGGTGCGCCGGCGTGCCGTTGCCGGAAGAGGCATAGGCAACCTGCGACGCATTGCTCTTGAGGTACGCCGGCAGCTCCTTCATCGTCTTGACCGGCACCGAGTTGCCGACCACCACCAGGCTCGGCAGCAGCGTGGCGAGGATGATCGGGGAGAAGTCCTTGTCGGGCGAGTAGGGCAGGGTCTTGTACAGGCTCGGGTTCACCGCGAGCGCCGTGGAGGTGCCGAGGAACAGCGTGTAGCCGTCGGCCGGCGACTTGGCGACGTAGCTCGCGCCGATGTTGCCGCTGGCGCCGGGGCGGTTCTCGACCACCACGGTCTGGCCGATCTGCTCGCCGACCTTCTGGCCCAGCACGCGGGCCAGCAGGTCGGTGGAGCCGCCGGCCGGATAGGGGACGATGATTCTTACCGGCTGCTTGCCGGGATAGTCGGAGGGCGCCTCCGCCGCGGCAGCGGCGTTCGCGAAACAACCTGCGGATGCCAGCGCCAGTAGCACGGGGGCAATCTTTCCAAACATGACTCTCTCTCCATGATGCGATCCGGGCCGTTCATCAGGACCGGAGTGGGGTTGGGAACTGGAAAGAAGTGCTGGAGCATAGTGAGACAACCTGCCCGCAAAGGCGGACGGTCGTTCTCTTTTTCTGGAACATCATCTGTGTGCAAGCACCGTGCCGGCTGCCTGGGAAAGGGCGTCCGGCACAGGCATTGCCTCATCAGTCAGGTCGATTCTAGGGAGTTTGACTAATGAGCACTACTGAAAACTTACGATGAACTAATCACGAACAGCGATAAGTCGGGCACCCTGCGCGGGCGCCGCCGCGGCTTGCGGCCAGGGGCCGCAAGGCATTCGGCGCGGATGATTGGTTTTTGTTGATTGTTCGTTTTCGGCGATATAACATCGGCCGCATCCCTCGCCGGATTCCCGGCGTCGCATCCCCGGCAGCGCAGTCCCCGCGCCCGGGCATGGCGGCCGCGCCGCGGCGTCCCATTCTCCCGTTCCCCATGAGCAGAAATATCTCCCTGCGGCACCTGCGCTGTTTCGTCGAGGTGGCCAATGCCGGGTCCTTCACCACGGCCTCCGCGCGCCTGTTCGTCACGCAGTCGGCGCTGACCGCCACCATCCAGCAGTTCGAGGAGGCGGTCGGCCTGAAGCTGTTCGACCGCAACACGCGGCGCGTGGTCATGACCCAGGAAGCCATGCGCTTCAAGGACGAGGCCGACAAGATCCTCAAGGAGTTCGACAGCGCCATCGCCGACCTGCAGTCGTTCGCGCAGGGCCAGCAGGGCCACATCCGCATCGCGGCGGCGGCTTCAGTCATCTATCAGTTCCTGGTCAAGTCGATCGCCACGTTCCGGCGGGAATACCCGAACGTCACCTTCTCGCTGCGCGACGCCGGCGCGGAGCAGGTCGAGCAACTGGTGATCGACGGCGAGCTCGATTTCGCCATCACCAGCAAGCACAAGGGTTTCGACGACCTGGACTACACGCCGCTGCTGGAAGACCGGTTCGGCGTGGTGTGCCGCGCGGACTATGCGCTGGCGTCGGGCACGGGGCCGCTGCGGTGGGCCGACCTGAAGTCGAAGGATTTCGTCGCGTTCACGGCGGATACCGGCATCGGCACGTTCCTGGCGCACAACGCCGGGCAGTGGCCGGTGTTCCAGGGCAGCCACGACGAGATCTCGAGCACGACCTCGCTGTTCGCGGTGCTCAGCGAAGGTGGCAGCTTCTCGATCGTGCCGGCGCTGGCGGCCAGGGTGGCGGGTTTCAACGAGCTGTCGTTCCGCGAGCTGCGCGGGCCGGTGCTGTCGCGCGAGATCTGCCTGATCACGCGGCGGCTGCGCTCGCTGTCGCCGAGCTCCCAGCGCATGCTCGACGTCATCCTCGACACCATCAGGCAGCATCCGCTGCCCGACGGCGTGGCGATGATCGAGGCGGCCGCGGCGCGGCGCCCCCGCAAGGGCGCCGCGAAGCCGGCCTAGCCGGCGCCGGGCCCGGGGCGCGCTCAGAGCGCGTATTGATGCTCGCGGTCGTGCGCGACGAGGCGCGGGTCGCGCGCCGCGCGCGGGCCGTAGCCGCCGCCGCCGGGCGTGCGCAGGATGACCTCGTCGCCCGGTTCCAGCACCTGGGGCCGGCGCGAGTCGATGGCGCGGCCGTTGATCAGCACTTCCCCGCACGCGCCGGGCGCGCCGCCGCCCAGGCCGGGCGCGGGCACCTGCAGCCGCTCGGTCAGGAACACGATCGACAGCGGCGTGCGGTGCTGGCTCACGAAGCAGATCTCCTCGCCCAGGCCGCCGCGGAAGCGGCCTTCGCCGCCGGAGCCCTCGCGCAGCGTCTTGTACTTGAAGAACAGCGGCGCGTCGCGCTCGGCCACCTCCACCGGCGTGGGCGAGATATTGCTCGGCCACGACATCACCGAGGCGCCGTCCTTGCCCGCCGTCGCGCCCAGGCCGCCGTTGTAGAACAGCACCGTGGCGAAGGGCTTGCCGTCGTCGCGGGTGCCGCTCAGGTTGGCGATCCACAGCGGCGAGCCCACGCCCGCCATGACCTTCTCGGGCAGGATCTGGTACATCGCGCCGAAGATCACGGTCGGCACGTAATGGCCCGTGCACGAGCGCCCGCCCACCGGCGCCGGCGAGCGCGGGTTGAGGATGCTGCCTTCCGGCGCCACCGCGCGGATGGGGCGGAACAGGCCGTCGTTGTTGGGCAGGTCCGGCAGCAGCAGGCACTTGATGGCGTAGACCGTCATCGCGCTGGTGTACGACAGCACGCAGTTGATGCCGCGCGGCTGCTGCGGCGACGTGCCGGCGAAATCGCACTCGATCTCGCCGTCCTTCACGCGCACCGCCACCACGTAGCGGAAGCGCTGGTCGAAGCCGTCGGTCTCCATCTCGTAGTGGTATTCGCCCTCGGGCAGCCGGGCGATGGCCTGGCGCATGGCGGCCTCGCTGCGCTCGAACAGCGCGTGGGCGAGGTCGTCGATGCCCGGCAGCGCGTATTCGGTGAGGATCTCGTCGAGCCGGCGCGAGATCAGTTCCACCGCGCCCACCTGCGACCAGATGTCGCCCACAGTCTGCTCGGGCGTGCGCACGTTGGTGCGGATCAGCGACAGCAGCGTCTCGTCGGCCTGGCCCTCGCGCAGCAGGTGCATCATCGGGATGTGGAAGCCTTCCTCGAACAGCTCGCGCGCGTCCACCGAGCGGATCTTGCCGCCGATGTCCGGCACGTGGCCGGCGGTCGCCGCGAAGCCGGTCAGCACGCCCTGGTGGAACAGCGGCTTGACCAGGCACACGTCGTTCAGGTGGCCGGTGCCGATCCACGGGTTGTTGGTGATGTAGATGTCGCCCGGGCGCATCGCCTGCGCGCCGATGCGGGCGATGGCCGCCTGCACCGTGCGCGGCAGCGTGCCGATGAACGAGGGGATGCTGCCGCTGTTCTCGGCCAGCGAGCGCCCCTGCGAGTCGGTGATGACCACCGCGAAATCGTTGGCCTCGGTGGACAGCGTCGAGAACGAGGTCCGCACGATCAGCTTGGCGGCTTCGTTGACCACCGAGCGCACGCGCGTCCAGAAGACTTCGAGGAAGATCGGGTCGGCGGCCGCGCCGCCGTGGGTTTGCCTGTCGCTTGTCATGCTGCCTGCTCCTCAATGGTGATCACCAGATTGCCGCTCGCCAGTTGCTTCACATGGCCCTTCGGCCCGACCACCAGCGACGAGCTGGCGTCCTCCACGAGCAGCGGCCCCGCCGCCGAGAAACCGGCCTGGAGCGCGCCGCGCTCGAACACCGGGGTCTCCACGTAGGCGCCGGCTTCCCTGAAATAGACCAGGCGCGAGCCCTTGGGCCGGGCCGGCTCCCCGCCTGCCAGCG
>NZ_AQPL01000219.1:0-47291 GCF_000395345.1 Cupriavidus sp. WS
CAGGCGCGAGCCCTTGGGCCGGGCCGGCTCGCCGCCTGCCAGCGTCTCGGCGTCGAACGCCTGCCGCGGCGGCGCCTCGCCGGTCACGCGCAGGTTGACCAGCTCCACCGGCACGTCCGGCGGGGTGCGGCCGAATTTCTCGCGGTAGCCGGATTCGAAGGCCGCCACCAGCGCCGCGCGCACCTCCTGCTCGGTCTGGCCGCCGGCCGCCGCCGTCGCCGTGTAAGGCCCGGCGGGCAGCGCCACCGACAGGTTGAAGCCCTGGCCGGCGAAGCGCCCGTCCGCGTGGCGCACCAGCGCGATCGGGCCGAAGGTTTCGGCGAGCTGGTCGAGCGCGCCGCGCGCCTGCGCTTCCAGCGCGGCGAAGGCCTCTTCCAGCGTCGCCAGCGAATCGGTCGCCGGGCGGAAGCTCACCGTGCGCGAGCGGTCCGCGCGCGCCGGCGCGACCAGCAGGCCGTAGGCCGAGGCCACGCCCGCCGCGGGCGGGCAGATGATGGTGCGCACGCCGATCTTCTGCGCCACGTAGTAGGCATGCAGCGGGCCGCCGCCGCCCGTGCACAGCAGCACGAAGTCGCGCGCGTCGCGGCCGCGCTCGGCCACGTGCACGCGCGCCGCGCCGGCCATGTTCTCGGCCACGATGTCGTGCATGCCCCAGGCCACGCCGGTCACGTCGCGGCCCAGGTGCTCGCCGATGCGGCCCAGCGCCGCGGCGGCCTTGTCGCGGTCGATCGACATGGTGCCGCCGGCGAAGTAGTCCGGGTTCAGGTAGCCGAGCACGAGGTTGGCGTCGGTGACGGTCGGCTCGGTGCCGCCCAGGCCGTAGCAGGCCGGCCCCGGTTCCGAGCCCGCGCTCTGCGGGCCGACCTTGAGCAGGCCGAGCTGGTCCTGGTGCGCGATGCTGCCGCCGCCCGCGCCGATCTCGATCAGGTCGATGGTGGTGATGCGGATCGGCAGCCCGCTGCCCTCGGCGAAGCGCTTGCGGCGCGCCGCCTCGAAGCCGAACGCGATCGACGGCTTGCCGCGCTCGACCAGGCAGAGCTTGGCGGTGGTGCCGCCCATGTCGAACGCGAGCAGGTTGGCCTGCTGGTCGCGCAGGCTGTAGTGGGCCGCGGAAATCGCGCCGGCCGCGGGGCCCGACTCCAGCAGTTCGATGGGGTTGCGCTTGGCTTCCTCGATGTGGGACAGCCCGCCGTTGGACAGCATCATGAGCACGCCCGCGGGCAGCCCGAGCGCGCTCAGGCGCGCTTCCAGCGCATCGAGGTAGCGCTCGGCCAGCGGCTTGATGTAGGCGTTCGCCACGGTGGTGGAGTTGCGCTCGAACTCGCGGATCACCGGCGCCACGTCGGACGACAGCGTCACGTGCAGGGCGGGGAAATCGCGCTCGATCCACTGGCGCACCAGTTGCTCGTGGGCGGCGCTGGCATACGCGTGCAGCAGGCATACCGCGACCGATTCCACGCCCTTCTCGGCCAGGCCCGCCACCACGCGGCGCACCTCGTCGGCGTCGGGCGCCTCGATCTCGTTGCCGCGCGCGTCCATGCGGGCGCCGATCTCGGCGCGCAGGCTGCGCGGCACCAGCGCCGGCGCGGCCTCGATGGCGAGGTCGTAGAGATCGTACTTGCGCTCGTGGCCGATCTCCAGCACGTCCTTGAAGCCGCGCGTGGCCAGCAGGCCGGTGGTGCTGCCGCGCCGTTCGATCAGCGCGTTGGTAAACAGCGTGGTCGCGTGCACCACGCGCGCCACGCGCTCGGCGCGGATGCCGCACGAGCGGATCAGCTGGCTCACGCCGTCGGCGACGCCCTGGGCGGGGTCGCCGTGCGTGGTCAGCACCTTCAGGCTATGCAGCTTGCCGGCGCCGTAGTCCAGCGCCACCACGTCGGTGAAGGTGCCGCCAATATCAATACCAATTGCCCAAGTTGTCACAAGACGCTCCCGGCGTGTTCGAGGTTTCGAGGTTCATGACGGCATGATAAAAATGGCCATTAACAATGGCCAATGAAAAATAAAGATGGATTATTAAGTTCGGACGATATGTGGGTCCGGGCCGCGCGCCTCGGGCCGCCCGGCGCCGCAAGAAGTGCCTGCCACGCCGCCGCGCCACCGCCGGGCCGGCCCGGCAGCCAACTGTACGGCACGCCGATGGCCCCAACTGCGTCTACCCGGGCGGCGGGGCCGCCGGCAAACTTGGGCGCTTTCCCCGGAGTCTCCCCGATGTCTTCTGCCACCCGGTTCAAGGCCGCCGCCTGCCACGTCTGCCCGATCTACTTCGACCTGGACGCCACGGTCGACAAGACCTGCGCGCTGATCGCCGAGGCCGCCGGCCACGGCGCCAGGATCGTGGCGTTCCCGGAAGCCCACCTGTGCGCGTTCCCGGTGTGGTCCGGCGTGCGCGCGCCGGTGGAGAACCACGAGTTCTTCGTGCGCATGGCCAGGAGCGCCGTGACCATCGACCACCCGGCCATCGACCGCATCCGCCGCGCCGCGCGCGCGCACGGCATCGTGGTCTCGCTCGGCATCAACGAGGCCTCGAAGGCCAGCGTCGGCTGCATCTGGGACACCAACCTGCTGATCGGCGCCGACGGCAGCCTGCTCAACCGCCACCGCAAGCTGGTGCCGACCTACTGGGAAAAGCTGACCTGGGCCAATGGCGACGGCAGCGGCCTGCGCGTGGTCGACACGCCGGTCGGCAAGGTCGGCGCGCTGGTGTGCGGCGAGAACACCAACCCGCTGGCGCGCTACAGCCTGATGGCGCAGGGCGAGCAGATCCACATCGCTTCCTATTCGCCGTGCTGGCCGACCCATCCGGCCGCCAGCAAGGAGCGCTACGACCTCGCCGCGGCGATCCGCATCCGCTCGGGCGCGCACAGCTTCGAGGCCAAGTGCTTCACCATCGTGGCCTCCGGCTTCTTCAGCGACGCCGCCGCCGAGCTGGTGTGCCGCGGCGAGCCCGCCGCGCGCGCGCTGGTGGAGAGCGCGCCGCGCAGCGTGTCGATGATCATCGGCCCGACCGGCGCGGTCATCAGCGACACGCTGCAGGACGAGGAAGGCATCGTCTATGCCGACATCGACCTCGACGACTGCATCGTGCCCAAGCAGTTCCACGACGTGGTGGGCGCCTACAACCGCTTCGACGTCTTCACGCTGCACGTGAACCGCGCGGCGCTGGAGCCGGCCGCGTTCCACGACGCCTTGCACGACCTCGCGGCGCTGCCGCCGGCCGGCGCCGATTTCGCGCCGGGCGACGCCATTCCCGGGGGCGCCGCATGAAGCCGCGCCTGATCGATCTCTACAGCGACACCCAGACCCGGCCGACCGCCGGCATGCGCGCGGCGATGGCGGCGGCGGAAGTCGGCGACGAGCAGTCCGGCGACGACCCGACCACGCTGCGGCTGTGCGCCGAGGTGGCCGCGCTGCTGGGGCAGGAGGCGGGCGTGTTCATGCCGTCGGGGACCATGTGCAACCTCGTGGCCATCCTGGTGCACACGTCGCCCGGCGACGAAGTGATCTGCGACCATCAATCGCATATCTACGGCACCGAAGCCGCGGGCGCCGCCGCGCTGGCCGGCGTGTCGATCCGCTCGCTGCCGAGCCCGCACGGCATCTTCACGGCGCGGCAGGTGGCCGACGGCATCCGCCCGCGCGCGCGCACCGCGCCGCGCTCGGCGCTGCTGTGCGTCGAGCAGACCACCAATTTCTCGGGCGGCGCGGTGTGGCCGCTGGCGCAGCTGCGCGAGGTGCGCGACGCCGCCCGCGGGCACGGCCTGCGCTGCCATCTGGACGGCGCGCGGCTGCTCAACGCGAGCGCGGCCACCGGCATCGCCGCGGCCGACTACGCCGCCGGCTGGGACAGCGCCTGGATCGACCTCAGCAAGGGGCTGGGCTGCCCGGTCGGCGCGGTGCTGTGCGGCAGCGCGGCGTTCGTGCGCGACGCCTGGCAATGGAAATACCGCCTCGGCGGCGCCATGCGGCAGTCGGGCGTGCTGGCCGCCGCCGGCCTGTACGCGCTGGAACACCACGTCGCCCGACTGGCGGCCGACCACGCCAACGCGCTGGCGATCTGGCGCATCCTGTCCGCGTGCGGGCTGTTCCGCTTCGATCCGCCGCGGCCTGACTCCAACATCCTGCGCTTCACCTTCGACGCGCCCGCCGTGCGCGCCGAGGCGTTTGCCGAACGCTGCCTGGCCGAAGGCGTGCGCGTGCGCGCGATCGGCGGCAACTTCATCCGCGCCACCACGCATCTCGACGTGGCGCCACAGGAGGCCGAGCAGGCCGCGCATGCGATGGTGGCGGTGGCGCGCGCCGTGGCCGCGGGCGCCTGAGATGCCGCGCGCGCTTGCGGCCCGGTCGAGGATAATCGCTGCTGGCGCGGCCCCGGCGTGGATGCGGGTCGGCGCCGGCCAGTGAACGCAATGCGAGGAACGCAGCATGAACGCCAGTGCCAGGCAGAAACCCGCCGCGGTGGCCGGACCCGAGGCCGAGCCCGTGGCCGAACCCACGGCCGGGAGCGCGGACCAGCCCGCGGCGGCGGCGAGGCCGGTCGGCGCGGTGCGCACCACGCTGTACGCGCGCCTGGCCGCGGAGCTGAAGCAGCAGATCCTCGAGGGCGTGTTCGTGGCGGGGCAGAAGCTGCCTTCTGTGCGCGCGCTCAGCCGCTCGAAGCAGCTTTCCATCAGCACCGTGCAGGAAGCCTACCGGCAGCTTGAAGACGAGCAGTGGGTCGTCGTGCGCTCGCAGAGCGGCTGCTACGTCGCGCCGCGCCTGCCGGAGATCGCGCGGCCGGAGCCGGTGCCCGGCGGCGGCGCCGTCACGCGCTATCTCGCCAGCAGCGGGCCGGCTTCGGCGCTGGCTTACCGCGAGGACCTGATTCCGTTCGGCGCCGCCATCCCCGACGCCTCGTTCTTTCCGTGCGAGCGGCTGGCCACCGGCATCGCCAACCTGCTGCGCCGCAAGCCGGCGCTGGTCGGCAACTACAACTTCGCGCCCGGCTCGCTGGAACTGCGCCAGCAGGTCGCGCGCCGCGTGGTGGAGTGGGGCGCCAGCGTGGACCCGCGCCGCGTGGTCATCACCAACGGCGCGGTGGAAGCGATCCAGTTGTGCCTGCGCGCGGTCACGAAACCCGGCGACACGGTGGCGGTGGAGGCGCCGGCCTATTACGGCTTCCTGCAGACGCTGCAGATGCTGGGCCTGCGCGCGCTGCCGGTCGTCGGCGCGAACCGCGACGGCATGGATGTCGACGCGCTGGCGCGCGCCGCGGAGGGCAGCAAGATCGCGGCGGTGCTGCTGTCGACGACGGTCAGCAACCCGTCCGGCGCCACCATGCCGCTCGCGCGCAAGCGCCAGCTGGTCGAGCTGGCCAACCGCTGCCGCATCCCGGTCATCGAAGACGCCACCTTCGCCGACCTGCATTTCGCCGGCGATTGCCACGCCGCGCAGGGCTTCGACGAATCCGGCCTGGTGATGCTGTGCGCGTCGCTGACCAAGACCATCGCGCCCGGCATGCGCGTGGGCTGGGTCGACGGCGGGCGCTTCAGCGAGCAGATCGCGTTTCTCAAGCGCGTATCGAGCGTCGGCCAGCCCCAGGTGCTGGAGCTGGCCCTGGCAGAGTACCTCGCCAGCGGCGGCATGGCGCGGCGCCTGCGCCGCACGCGCCGCGCCATGCAGGCGCAGGTCTGTCGCATGGCGGAGAACGTGGCGCGCGTGTTCCCGGAAGGCACTTCGTTCGCGCTGCCCAGCGGCGGCTTCCTGCTCTGGGTCGAGCTGCCCGGCGAGGTCGACACGCTCGCATTGCAGGAGCGCGCCGTCAGCCTCGGCGTCGGCGTCGCGCCGGGCATCCTGTTCTCGCCCCACGGCGACTACGGGCACTGCATCCGCATGAACTGCGGCGTGCCCGATTCGCCCAGGGCGCGCGAGGGCCTGCTGCGGCTCGGCGAGCTTGCCGGGCAGATGGCCGGCCCGCGGTAGGGGCCGGCGCGCGCCGCTCTGCCTCGGTGCCGCCTCAGTGCTGTTCGACGCAGAACGCGGTTTCCTCGTCGAGCTCCCGCCCGGCCAGGCGCAGCCGGTACTTGGCGGTGGCCTTGCGCGCGCCGCAGGCCGCCGAGCACCACAGGCGGTCGCCGCGGCGCGACTTGTCGACGAACAGCACCGGACAGACCGGGCTCGCGCACGCGCGGATCCTGTGGCGCAGGTCGCCGGTCAGCAGGTCGATCGCGTCCTGCGCGATCAGTCCCAGCACCTGCGCATGGCGGATCGGGCTGCCCAGCCGCTTCTTGTCCCCGGTGCTGGAGAGCTGCGGCGGGGGCGGCATCTCGCGCGCGAAGGCGTTGATGGTCTCGACCTCGCCGCGCGCCGGCGCGTGGCCGGCGCGCACCGCCTGCACCACGCCGTAGATCGCGCGCCGCAGCTCGCGCATCTGCGCCAGCTCGTCTTCGGTCGCCCGCTGGGGCGGCTTCGGCAGCTTGGCGCCGCGCAGCCATTCGTCCCAGCGGCGCGCGCTGTGGATGCGCTCGTATTGCCGGCCGGTCCACTCGCCCAGCGTTTCCACCAGATAGAGGCTGGCGACGCCGCCGCGGAACTTGAGGGTCAGTTCCTTCTTTGTCACCGGCCGCGCGGGCGCGGCGGCGGCTTCTCCCGCTGTGCCCGCTGCGGGCAGTTCAGGTGCGTTCATGGCAGGTTGTCGCTATGGATGTGGCCCATATCATCGCAGTTACGTCCCCGAAAAAAAAGGTGCCGGCCCATGTTCCGTCCGCGCGCCTGCCGAAGCGGCGATGGCGCCAATGGCGGCACCGGATATGCATATTCGAAATGCGCGCTTGTTGGCCGGATACCTTGTGCGTAGACTTTCCGTCATGAGTTTAACCCATGACAAAAATCGCTTGGCGTCATGGCTTCCCGGCCGGCGCCAGCCCGTGGCGCCGTTTCTTCCCGCTGTTTTCGATAGGTGTCACGGATGGCCTTGGTCGTGGGGGCGCACCCCCAGAATCCTTCGTTGTCGATCCTTGCCAGGCGGCAGGCGCATGTCGCCGCGCTGCGCGCGGAGGGACTTTCCTTTTTTGTCTACGGCGCCGGCGCGGTCACGATTCCGCTGATCCGGCTCGGCGTCATCCACCTCGGCGGCACCGGGGCGACGCCGCCGATCCTGGCCAAGGCGCAGGGGCTGGCGGTGGCCGCCTTCGGCATGTCCGAGCCGCGCCACGAGCGCGGCGGGCTGGTGGTGCGCGCCGATTCGCCGGTGCGCACGCTGGCCGATCTGCGCGGGCGCGGCGTGGCCTTGATGCCGATTTCCTGGCACACGCAGTTCCTGGCCGCCGAGCTCGACGCGGCCGGCCTCGACTGGCGCGAGGTGAACGCGGTCGAGCTGACCCCGGCCACGGCCCGGGATGCGTTCGTCGCCGGGCTGCTCGACGCCATCGTCGCCACCGATCCGCTGCTCGGGCAGATCGAGCAGGCCGTGCCGGTGCGCGTCCTCGCGCGGCCGGGCCACGCCTTCTCGAACCGCTCGGTCTACTGGGGCCGCCAGGACGTGCTGCGCGAGCGGCCCGCCGCGGTGCATGCCCTGGTCGACGCGCTGGCCGACTCGGACCGGTTGACGGCGGCCGACCCGGAAGCGGCCGCGCGCCTGCTCGACGGCGTCAACGGCAACAGCGCCGCGCAATGGCTGCCCGCGCTCGCCGCGCGCCCGTGGGGCGTGCACGTGCCGGACGCCGGGTTCCTGGCCGAGCAGCAGCGCCATGCCGACATCTTTGCCCGCTTCGGGCTCATTCCCGAACCGATCGACGTCGCCGACACGGTGACGGAGAACTATCCCGCCCTGGCGGCGGCATGACAGCGAGGACGAATTTCATGGAAGTCTTGTGGTATCTGACCGGCCCGGACGGGCGCTACCCGTGGCGCGCCGACGGCGCGCGCGCACTGAGTTATCCGTATTTCCAGCAACTGGCCCGCGCCGTGGACCACCTCGGCTTCACCGGCGCGCTGCTGGCCACGGGCACGCACGACGCGTGGGTGCAGGGGGCATCGCTGATTCCCTACACCGACCAGTTCCAGCATCTGATCGCCGCGCATCCGCCGCTGCTCTCGCCCACGCTGCTGGGCAAGATGATCACCACCTTCGACCAGTTTTCCAAGGGGCGCCTGCGCGTGAACATCGTCAACGGCGACGCCAAGCTGATGGCGCAGTTCGGCGTGCACCTCAGCCACGACGAGCGCTACGCCTATACCGACGAATACCTCACCGTCCTGCGCGGCCTGCTGCGCGGCGAATCGGTGACGTTCAAGGGGCGCCACATCCACGTGGTCGACGCGGGCCTGCCGCTGCCGCCCTACGGCGGCCGCACGCCGGAGCTGTGGTTCGGCGGCTCGTCGCGCGCGGCGCACGAGGTCGCCGCCAAGCACATCGACACCTACCTGTCGTGGGGCGAGACGGTGGAGCAGGCCGACAGCAAGATCCGCGAGGTGCGCGAACTCGCGCGCGCGCACGGCCGCGCCGACAAGATCCGCTTCGGCATCCGCCTCTACGTCATCGTGCGCCCGACCGAGGCCGAGGCGTGGGCCGCCGCGCAGGACCTGTACGACCACATGGACGACGCGGCGATCGCGGGCGCGCAGGCCTATGTCGCCGGCATCGATTCGGTCGGCCAGCAGCGCATGTCGGCGCTGCACGGCGGCAAGAAGCCCAAGGACATCCGCGAGCTCGAGATCGCGCCGAACCTGTGGTCGGGCATCGGGCTGGTGCGCCACGGGCCGGGCACCGCGCTGATCGGCAGCCCGTCCCAGGTGCTGGCGCGCATCCGCGAGTACCGCGAGGCCGGCATCGACGTGCTGATCGTGTCCGGCATGCCGCTGCTGGAGGAAGCCTACCGCTTCGCCGAGCTGGTCCTGCCGCACCTGCCGGTGGACCGCCGCGCGGACGCCGGCGCCACATCCGCCTGGACCAGCGAGCGCGACGCGGGCTGGCGCACGCAGGCGTCGTGACGCCCGGCGCGGGCCGCGGGCTCCCGCTTCCCGTTTTCCCTTTCCATCGTTTCGCAACAAGCTACAAGACCAAGACTCCCATGTTGCCCATCAAGAAACATCTCCTCGCGCTCGGCGTGCTGGGCCTGGCCATCTCGACCGTCTTGACCATTCCGGCCGGCGCGGCCGCGGAAGTCGTCAAGATCGGCCTGGTGCAGACCACCACCGGCGGCTCCGCCGCGCTGTACGGCATCGAGCAGAAGAACGCGATCCAGCTCGTGGTCGACGAGGCCAACGCCAGCGGCAAGCTGGGCGACCTCAAGCTCGAGCTGATCCACTACGACGACGGCGCCGACCGCAACCAGACCGTCAACATCTTCCAGCGCCTGATCGCGCAGGACAAGGTATCCGCCATCCTCGGGCCGACGCTGGCGACCTCCGCCTACGCGGCCGACCCGCTGGCGCAGAAGGCCGGCATCCCGGTGGTGGCGTCGTCGAACACCGCCGCGGGCCTGACCACGCGCCTGGGCGACTACATCTTCCGCGTCAGCCCGCCCGAGGACAACGTCACGCCGAACGTGCTCAAGACCGTGATCGGCCGCTACGGCGTCAAGCGCGCCGCGCAGATCTACGGCATCGACGACCAGTTGACCAAGTCCGCCTACGGCGTGCAGAAGAAGGCGCTGGAAGACAACGGCATTCCCATCGTCGCCACCGAGACCTTCCAGCGCGGCGACGTGGACTTTGCCGCGCAGCTCACCAAGATCAAGGCGCAGAACCCGGACCTGATCGTGATCGGCGCGCTGGCCGAGGAAGCCGCGGGCATCGTGCGGCAGGCGCGCCAGCTCGGCATCTCGCAGAAGGTGGTGTTCGTCGGCACGCAGTCCGCCATCTCGACCAAGTTCTTCGAGCTCGGCGGCGCCGGCGCCGAGGGCGTGATCGTCGGCACGGCGTGGTTCGCCGAGCTGGACAATCCGGTCAGCAAGGCCTTCATCGCCAACTACGCCAGCCGCTACAAGCACCCGCCTGACATCTATTCGGCCTATGGCCACGATGCCGCGTCGCTGCTGGTGGAAGCCATCCGGCGCGCGCGCTCGGGCGACAGCAAGCGCATCCGCGCGGAGCTGGTCGGCATCAGGAACTATCCGGGCGTGCTCGGCCCGATCGGCTTCGACGCCAACCGCGACCCGACCGTGCAGCCCAAGATCCTGGTCGGCAGGAACGGACGGTTCGTGCCGTTCGAGGCGAAGTAAGGCCGCGGCATGAACGTATTCCTCCAGCAGACCATCAACGGCGTGGCGCTCGGCGCGACCTACGCGGTGTTCGCGGTCGGCTTCACGCTGCTGTTCGGCGTGCTCAACGTCCTGAACCTGGCGCAGGGCTCGATCCTGATGGTGGGCGCCTTCGCCGGGCTGGAGCTGACGCTGGCCCTGCACTGGCCGCTGCTGCCGTCGTTCCTCGCGGCGATGGCCATCGCGGGCGGCATCGCGCTGCTCAGCGAGCTGCTCGTGTTCGGGCCGCTGGCGCGGCGCGGCGCCAACCGCTGGATGGGGCTGGTCGCCAGCCTGGCGCTGTCGCGCCTGCTCATCGCCATCGTGCAGGAGGTGTTCGGCACCCAGGTGCGGCGCTTCCCGCCGGCGCCCTGGACCGGCCACGTCTGGCAGCTCGGCGCGGTGCGGGTGCAGAGCCTGCAGGTGGTGGTGATCGTCGCGGCGGTGGTGCTGATGGCGGTGCTGGCCTACGTGCTGCGGCGCACGCGCGTAGGCCTGGCGATCCGCACGATGGCGTTCCGGCCCAGCGTCGCGCAGCTGGTCGGCGTGCCGGTGGCGCGGCTGCGGCTGCTGACGTATTTCCTCACCGGCGCGCTGGCCGGCGCCGCCGGCGTGCAGCTTGGCGTGCTCTACGACGCCGTATCCCCGTTCATGGGAGAGAACATCTTGCTCAAGGGACTTTCGGCGCTGATCCTCGGCGGCCTCGGCCACGTGCCGGGCGCGGCCATCGGCGGCCTGGTGCTGGGCCTGACCGAGGTCTACAGCGTGGCCTACCTGCAGTCGTCGCTGCGCGACGCGGTGGCATTCGGCGCGATCTTCCTGGTGCTGGTGTGCCGGCCCTCCGGCCTGTTCGGCACCGCGACGAGGCAGCGCGCATGATCGAGTGGCTGCAATCGTACGAGAACGTCATCGCGCTCGTCTTCGTCAATTCCATCCTCGGCATCGGCGTGTACCTGATGCTCAGCGTGAACCGCTTCTCGCTGGCCACCGGCGGGCTGGTGGGCATGGGCGCCTACGTGTCGGCCCTCGCCACGCTGCACACCGGCCTGCCGTTCGCGGCCGCCGTCGCGCTGGGCACGCTGGCCGCGGCGCTGGTGGCGCTGCTGCTCGGCACGCCGGTGCTGCGGCTCGAAGGCGACTACTTCGCGCTGGGCACGCTGGCCTTCACCGAGGTGTTCCGCGTGATCGCGTTCAACTGGGACAGCGTGACCGGCGGCGCGCTGGGCCTGGACGCGATTCCGGTGCGCACCACGCTGCCGCAGCTCGCCGGCGTGCTGGCGGCGCTGGTGATCGCCGTGCTGGCGCTGCGCGGCGGCCGCCTCGGGCGCATCATGGAAGCCACGCGCCTGGACGACATGCCGGCGCAGTCGCTGGGCATCGACGTGGCGCGCGTGCGCCTGGCGGTGTTCGTGTTCAGCGGCGCGGTGTGCGGGCTGGGCGGGGCGCTGGCGGCGCACATGAATTCGTTCATCGGCCCCAACGACTTCGGCCTGCAGCGCAGCCTGGATGCCGTGGCCTATGCGGTGCTGGGCGGGCTGGGCCACGTCGCCGGCGCGATCGCGGGCGCGACGGTGTTTACCGTGCTGCCCGAGGTGCTGCGCTTCTCCGCGCAGGCGCGCGAGATCCTGATGGCGCTGATCCTGCTGCTGGCCATCGTGTTCCTGCCGCGCGGCATGCTGTCGGTCGGCGGGCTGGCGGCGCCGCGCGGGCGCAGGCGCGCGGCGCGTCCGGCCACCGCGGAGGCGTCGCGATGAGCCCCGTATTGTCGGTACGCGACGCGCGCAAGCGCTTCGGCAACGTCGCCGCGCTCGACGGGCTGTCGTTCGACGTGGCGCCCGGGACCATCACCTCGGTGATCGGGCCCAACGGCTCGGGCAAGACCAGCCTGATGAACCTGCTGACGGGCTTCTACCAGGCCGACGGCGGCAGCCTGCGCTTCAACGGCGTGGAGCTGCGCGGCCTGCCGCCGCACCGCATCGCCCGGCTCGGCATCGGGCGCACCTTCCAGCAGATCCGCCTGTTCGCCGACCTGAGCGTGCTCGACAACGTGCTGATCGGCGCCGAGCGCCGCCGCGGCAAGGACGCGCGGCGGCGCGCGCAGGCCCTGCTCGAGCGGCTCGGCCTGCTGCGCGCGCGCGACTGGCCGGCGCAGGCGCTGTCCTACGGGCACCAGCGCCGCCTCGAGATCGCCCGCAGCCTGGCGGCCGAACCCGTGCTGCTGATCCTGGACGAGCCCGCGGCCGGCATGAACCCGACCGAGAAACGCGATCTGGAAAGCCTGCTGCGCGATGTGCGCGGGCAGGGCATCACGGTGCTGCTGGTGGAGCACGATATGGAACTGATCATGGGCGTAAGCGATTTCGTGGTGGTCATGAACGCCGGGCAGGCCATCGCGTCGGGGCTGCCCGCGCAGGTGCAGGACAACCCGGCGGTGATCGAAGCCTATCTGGGGGTGCGCCATGCCAAGCGTTGAGCGGGACGCCGCGCCGGCGGCGATGCTCGCGGTGCAGGGGCTGTCGGTGGCCTACGGGGCGCTGGCGGTGGTCCATGACGTCAGCCTCGAGGTGCGCGAGGGCGAGATCGTGGCGCTGATCGGCGCCAACGGCGCCGGCAAGACCACCATCCTGTCGGCGCTGATGGGGCTGGTGCCGGCCACCGCCGGGCGCATCGCGTTCGACGGCGCGCGCTTCGACGGCCTCGCGGTCGAGCGGCGCGTCGCGCGCGGCGTCAGCCTGGTGCAGGAAGGGCGCCAGACGGTGCCCGGCCTGAGCGTGGCGGAGAACCTGCGCATCGGCGCCTACCTGCGCCGCGACGCGCAGGTGGAGGCCGACATCGCGCGGATCTACGCGCTGTTCCCGCGCCTCGAGGAGCGCGAGAAGCAACTGGCCGGATCGCTGTCCGGCGGCGAGCAGCAGATGCTGGCCATCGGCCGCGCGCTGATGGCGCGCCCGCGGCTGCTGCTGCTCGACGAGCCGTCGATGGGCCTGGCGCCGCGCATCATCGCCGCGATCTTCGACATCATCGCGGACATCCGCTCGACCGGCACCACCATCCTGCTGGTCGAGCAGAACGCGCGCGAGGCGCTGGCGCTGGCCGACCGCGCCTACGTGCTGGAACAGGGCCGCATCGTGCTGGCGGGGACCGGCCCGCAGGTGGCGTCCGACCCCGCCGTGCTGGCGGCCTATCTCGGCGGCCGCCACGCCGCGTGAGCGCGCGCGCCGGGGCCGCCGCGCGCTTTCCCGTTTGCTATGACGACATGCGAAATGCGTCGTTCGCGTTTGCCGGGCGCGCCAATAGAATTTCCGTTCTTTCAGACGAAGCTTTCAGATAAAGAGATTGCCATGACGGTGCCTGGACGTGTTTCATCTTCTGTTCCGCGTTCAGGCGCGGAGACCCGCCGGCATGCCGGCCTGCGGCTGGCCGCCGCGCTGCTCGCCGGCGTGGTGGCCTGGAGCGCGCACGGCATCGCGCAGGCGCAGGGCACGCCGCGCACCGGCGGCACGCTGGTGGTGGGGCAGTACCAGGAGCCGACGGTGTACGACCCGAACCGCCAGTACTCGTGGGAGACCTACCGCGTAGACAAGCATATCTACGAGTCGCTGGTGGCGGAGGACCTCTCGCGCCCGGCCAAGGACGGCCCGCCGCCGCTGGTGCCCGCGCTGGCCGAGAGCTGGCAGGTCAGCGACGACGCCCGCACCTTCACCTTCAAGCTGCGCCAGGGCGTCAAGTTCCACGACGGCACCGACTTCAACGCGCAGGCGGTGCAGTTCAACGTGCGCCGCTACACGGACCCGGCGTTCGAGTTCTACGACGTGCGCGCCGCGGCCACCATGAAGCCGGTCTACGGCAACCTGCAGGAAGTGAAGGTCGTCGACGACCACACCGTGCAGTTCGTCTTCAAGGCCCCGTTCGTCGATTTCCCGCGGCTGCTGCCGCAGGGCAACTACGTGTCCGGCATCTTCAGCCCGGCCGCGCTGAAGAAATACGGCCAGGACGGGCTGGCGCTGCATCCGACCGGCACGGGACCGTTCAAGTTCGTCGAGCGCGTGCACGGCGAGAAGACCGTGCTGGTGCGCAACGACAAGTACTGGGGCGCCAGGCCGTATCTCGACCGCATCATCTTCCGCCCGATCCCGGACGACGCCACGCGCCTGGCGGCGCTGCGCTCGGGCGAGATCGACATCCTCACGCGCGTGCCGGCCGACGCCGCGGACGGGCTGGAGGGCAGCGGCTACACGGTGCGCGACAGCACCACGGCCGGCCAGCTTTTCCTGGGCTGGAACTTCCGCAACGAATTCACCAGCAAGCAGGCGGTGCGCCAGGCGATCCTGCTGGCGATCGACCGCGAAGGGCTGGCGCGCACCATCTTCAAGGGCCGCGCGGTGCCGTCCTACAGCATCTTCAACATCGGCAACACCGCCTATGACGCCGCGCAGAAGGACTTCGCCTACGACCCGGCGCGCGCGCGCGAGCTGCTGAAGAAGGCCGGCTACAAGGAGGGCGACGTCCACTTCACCATCATCACCGACGTGGCCAACCAGCCCTCGGTCGAATGGATCCAGCGCGACCTGGGCAAGGTCGGCATCAAGGTCAACGTGATCTCGCAGGAGTGGCTGACCTACACCAGCAAGCTGGCCAATCTCGCGCCCGACACCGGCCTGTTCACGATGGAGTGGGGCTTCGTCACGCCGTACTGGCTCAAGCTCGCCTTCGACGGCTACGTGATCACGCGCGGCGGCGGCGAAAAGGTGGTGGACCAGGCCATCGCACCGGCCATCGCCAAGGCCGCCTCGCAGACCAGCGAGCGCGCCGCGGTCGCCGCGTGGAAGTCGGCCAACGCGCTGGCGCAGCGCGACGCGGTGTTCCTGCCGCTGGTGACGTTCCGCAACCACTTCGCCAACAGCCAGAACGTGCAGGGCTTCAACGTGCCGGCGCAGAACTTCTACGATCTCTCCAAGGTCTGGCTGAAGAAATGACGCGCGCGATCGTCTACCGCTTCCTGCAGGCCATCCCGATCTTCCTGGTGGTGTCGGTGCTGGTCTTCCTGATCGCCCACGCGGGCGACGGCGACCCCATCACCAACGCGCTGGCCAGCACGCTGCCGCAGGAATCGATCGACGCGATCCGCAAGGAGTACGGCCTCGACCAGCCGGTGCTGGTGCAGTACGCGCTGTGGCTGGAGCACCTGATGGCGGGCGACTGGGGCACCTCGCTGGTGCTGCGCACGCCGGTGTTCGAGGTGCTGGCGCGCAGCTTCGGCAACACGCTGCTGCTGGCCGCCGCCGCGGTGGTGGTGTGCCTGGCCGGCGGCGTGGCGGTGGGCGTGCTCAGCGGCCTGAAGCGCGGCTCGTGGATGGACGGCGCGGCCATGCTGGTGATCCAGGTCGGCCACAATTTCCCGGTGTTCTGGTCGGGGCTGCTGCTGATCTGGGTGTTCGGCGTGCGGCTGCAATGGTTCCCGGTCTCCGGCATGTACGACATGCGCGGCGACCAGGACTGGCTCGACCTGCTGCACCACCTGGTGCTGCCGGCCATCGCCGCGGCGGTGATCTCGATGCTGATCCTGGCGCAGCTGGTGCGGGCCCAGGTCATCGACATCATGGGCTCGGACTACCTGCGCACGTTCCGCGCGCAGGGCCTGCCCAGGTCCCTCCTGCTGCGCCGCCACCTCGGGCGCAACCTGCTCTCGCCGGTGATCAACGTCACCGGCCTGCAGGTCGGCTACCTGCTGTCGGGCGTGATCTTCGTCGAGAACGTGTTCAACTGGCCCGGCATCGGCACCCAGCTCTACAACGCGGCGGCCGGCAAGGACTACCCGATGATCCAGGCCGGCGTGATGCTGGTGACGGGCTGCTTCATCGCCGTGAACCTCGCCACCGACGTCGCGCTGGACCTGCTCAATCCGCGCCTGCGCAACGGAGGCGGACCCGCATGAACCACGCCGTCACCACCACGGTCGCCGCCGACGACAACGACAATGACAACGACGGCCAGCACGCTTTCCGTTCCGCGGCGCGTGGCCGCTGGCACCGCCTGCGGGCCAACCGGCTGGCGCTGCTCGGGCTGGTCGTGATCGTGCTGGCGCTGGTCGTGAGCGCCGCGGCGCCGTGGCTCGCGCCGCACGACCCGAACGTGGCCGAGCCGCAGCTGCGGCTGGCGCCGCCGGGCACGCCCGGCTACTGGCTGGGCCTGGACGCGCAGGGGCGCGACATCTTCAGCCGCCTGCTGTGGGGCGGGCGCCGCGCGCTGCTCGCCAGCATCCCGCCGGTGGTGGTGGCGGTGCTGCTGAGCCTGGCGCTGGGCCTGCTGGCCGGCTACCACCGCGGCCGCTGGCCGGCGCTGATCATGCGCGTGATCGACATCCTGTTCGCGTTCCCGATGGTGCTGCTGGCCATCGGGCTGGCCACCGCGCTCGGGCCCGGCATCTGGGCCGTGGCGCTGACCATCGTGTTCTCGGCCACGCCTTACCTCACGCGCGTGGTCTATGCCGGCGTGCGCGCCGAGCGCGACAAGGAATACGTGGAGGCGGCGCGCGCCTGCGGCGCGACCACGGCGGACGTGCTGCTGCGCGAGATCCTGCCCAACGTGGCGACCGCCGCGGTGGTGTACGGCACCACGCTGGCGGGCGGCATGATCGTGTTCCAGGCCGGCCTGAGTTTTCTCGGGCTGGGCACGCAGCCGCCGGACGCGGACTGGGGCCGCATGGTGGCCGAGGGCGCGCAGGTGCTGGTGCTGGGCGCGGCGCATGTGGCCACCGCGCCGGCGCTGGTCATCGTGGCGCTGGCGCTGGCCTTCAACTGGCTGGGCAACGGGCTGCGCGACGTGCTGGACCCGCGCGGCTGACGCGCGCGGCATGGCGCGGCAGGGCGCGGGATATTGCGCCACACATGGCACCGGACATGGCGCCCCGATCCGGCGCCGGGAACAAGTTGATGAACCTACTCTCCATCAGAAATCTCGAAGTCGAGTTCGACGGCGCCGGCGGCCCGCAGCGCGTGATCCACGGCATCGGCCTGGACCTCGGCGCGGGCGAGGTGCTGGCGGTGGTTGGCGAATCGGGCTCGGGCAAGAGCGTGACCGCGGCCGCCATCCTCGGGCTGCTGCCGGAGCGCGACAGCCGCGCGCGCGGCTCGGTCCGCTTCGAGGGGCGCGAACTGCTCGGCCTGCCCGAAGCGGCGCTCAACGGCGTGCGCGGGGCGGGCATCGGCATCATCTTCCAGAACTCGCTGAGCTCGCTCGATCCGTCCTTCCGCATCGGCGAGCAGATGACCGAAGGCCTGCGCTTCCGCCGCCGGCTCGATGCGGCGGCGGCGCGGGCCGAGGCCGCGCGGTGGCTGGATCGCGTGGGCATCCGCGACGTGCAGCGCGTGCTGCGCGCCTATCCGCACGAATTGTCGGGCGGCATGCGCCAGCGCGTGATGATCGCGATGGCGGTCATGGGACGCCCGAAGCTGCTGATCGCCGACGAGCCGACCACGGCGCTGGACCCCACCATCCAGAAGCAGATCCTGGACCTGCTGCGCGACATCAACCGCGAGGAGGGCACGGCGCTGCTGGTCATCACGCACGATTTCGGCGTGGTGTCGTATTTGAGCGACCGCGTGGCCGTGATGCGCGCCGGCGTGGTGGTCGAGCAGGGCGCCACCCGCGACGTGCTGGCGGCGCCCGCGCATCCGTATACGGCGGCGCTGGTGCGGGCCGTGCCCGATTCCGCCGAGATCCGGCGCGCGCAGCGGCAACTGGCCGCGGCGCCCGTGAGCGCCGCGACTCCCGCGTCCCCGGTCGCGTCCCCGATTGCGCCGGCGGACGCGCGCGACGATGCCGACGCGGTGCTGGTGCTCGAGCAGGTATCGCGCAGCTTCCGCCTGGGCGGCGGATTCTGGGGCAAGGGGACCGAGGTCGCGGCGGTGCGGCCCACGGACCTGCGCATCCGGCGCGGCGAGATCCTCGGGCTGATCGGCGAGTCGGGCTCCGGCAAGTCGACGCTGGCCCGCCTGGCCGCGCGGCTGGTCGACCCTTCCGGCGGCACCATCCGCGCGCACGGCGTCGACGTGACCCGGCTGCGCGGGCCGGCGCTGAAGGCGTTCCGCCGGCGCGTGCAGTTCGTGTTCCAGGACAGCGGCGCCTCGCTGAACCCGCGCCGCCAGATCGGCGCGCAACTGGCCGACGCGCTGACGCGGCTGGACGTGGCCGCCAGCGCGCGCGCCGCGCGCGACCTCGCCGTGCAGGCGCTCGAGCGCGTGGGGCTGGCCGCGGCGCACCTGGAGCGCTATCCGCACGAGTTCTCGGGCGGCCAGCGCCAGCGCATCGGCATCGCGCGCGCGCTGGCGGCGCAGCCCGAGTTCGTGATCCTGGACGAGCCCACGTCCGCGCTCGACGTGTCGATCCAGGCCCAGGTGCTGGACCTGCTGCGCGAACTGCGCGCGGAGCTGAACCTGACCTTCCTGTTCATCGGCCACGACCTCGCTGTGATCGAGTCGCTGTGCGACCGGGTGGCGGTGATGGAGCGCGGCACCATCGTCGAGACCTTCAACGCCGGCGCGCTGCACGAGCACACGCGGCACCCGGTCACGCGCCGGCTGCTGGAGGCGGTATTGCCGCTGCGCCGGTCCGCCGGCGAGGACAGGCGCTCCGCCGCGGCCTGAACGATGCAAAAAAGGAAATGCAGCACATGACAGGCCGGAAGATCATCTACAACGCGTTCACCCACGTCACGCCGTCGCACCAGACGCATGGGCAATGGCGCCGGCCCGAGGCCGGCGCGCAGCGGAATTTCTCGCGGCTCGAGCCGTGGGTGAAGCTGGCCCGCACCGCCGAGCGCGCCGGGCTCGACACCATCTTCCTGGCCGATACGGTCGGGGTCTATGACAAATACCGGCAAGGGTGGGCCACCGCCGCGCGCGAGGGCATGCAGTTCCCCTCCAACGACCCGGCCAGCCTGGTGTCGGCGCTGGGCTACGTGACCGAGCACCTGGGCTTCATCGTCACCAGCTCGATCCTGCAGGAGCATCCGTTCTCGTTCGCGCGCAAGCTCTCCACGCTCGATCACCTGACCGACGGCAGGGTCGGGTGGAACATCGTCACCAGCTACCTGGACAACGCCGCGCGCAACTTCGGCCAGCCGGCGCTGACCGGCCATGACGAGCGTTATGCCTGGGCCGAGGAATACGCCGAGGTGGTCTACAAGCTGTGGGAGGCGAGCTGGCAGGACGACGCCGTGGCGGCGGACGCGGCCGCCGGCATCTATGCCCACCCGGAGCGCATCCACGCCATCGACCACGAGGGGCCGCGCTACCGCGTGGCGGGGCCGCACCTGCCGCAGCCTTCGCCGCAGCGCACGCCGCTGCTGGCGCAGGCCGGCGCCTCGCCCGCCGGCCGCGGCTTTGCCGCGCGCCATGCCGAGCTGACGTTCCTGCCGGCCATCACGCCGGCTTCGGCGCGCAACGACATCGCCGAGATGAACCGGCGGCTGGCGGCGCACGGCCGCGCGCCCGGCGACCTCAAGTACCTGGTGAGCCTGCACCCGGTCATCGGCAGCACCGAGGCCGAGGCGCGCGTGCGCTACGAGGAATTCCTCCACTGGCGCAGCGAGCCGGGCTACCTCGCGCATGCCTCGGGCACCATCGGCTTCGACCTGTCCGCGATCGACCCCGACACCCCGCTCGACGAAGTGAAGACCGAGTACATGCAGGGCGGCATCCGCGCGGTCATCGACGCCGCGCCCGACAAGCGCGCCCGCTTCGGCGACGTGATGCGCCAGCGCCTGAACAAGGCGGTGGCGGGCACGCCCGAGCAGATCGCCGACAGCATCGCCGGCTGGGTCGAGGCCGGCGTGGACGGCTTCAACCTGATCCCGGTCGTTATGCCCGAGTGGTTCGACGAATTCGCCGACGCGGTGGTGCCGGTGCTGCGCCGCCGCGGCCTGATGCAGTCGGGCTACGCCGAGGGCACGCTGCGCGAGAAGCTGTTCGGCCGCGCCGCCCATCTTCCCGATACCCACGCGGCGCGCCGCCTGCGCCCCTGGGCCTGAGCGCCGCCCGTCCCCGCCCGGAAGGCGTCCCGGCGTGGGGCATCGGTCCCGGACGCCGGCGGCGGGTGCCGGCGGCGGCGCGCTGCGGTCCGCGGACCGGTCGCCGCTGTCTTTGTCATGACATTGAATCGTCAACTTGCTGAAACATTAGGCAGTCCGAACGGTTTGGCGTCGGCAAGCGGGTTTGCGGGTATCGAGGGGGTTGTTATCCACAGTAATTGTGGATAACACGGCCCAGAAAAACCGTCGTCCGGCACAGCGTTGAGGGGCTTGTCAAGCATCGTGTCGGGCTTTTTCCGTGGCGCTTTTTCTTGTGCCGCGCGGAGTCATTGGCCTATAGTTCCATTAATAGAACTAAACCAGCGCCCGAGCCAGCCAGCTGAGATGACCCGCCGGCGGCGCGCGCGGGCCTGAGCCGGACACGACAGAGGAGACAAAGCAGATGGATGCAACGACAAAGACCGGCCGCACCGTGCGCATCGGCGGCGCCTCCGGCTTCTGGGGCGACAGCAGCGTGGGCGCGCCGCAGCTGGTGCGCCACGGCGAGATCGACTACCTGGTGTTCGACTACCTGGCCGAGCTGACCATGTCGGTGCTGGCCGCCGCGCGCCTGCGCAAGCCGGAGCTCGGCTACGCCACCGACTTCGTCGCCGTGACCATGAAGGGCCTGCTCAAGGAAATCGCCGCGCGCAACATCCGCGTGGTCAGCAATGCCGGCGGCATCAACCCGCGGGGCTGCGCGCAGGCGCTGGCCGCGATCGCCGCGGAGCAGGGCGTGGACGTGCGCATCGCCGTGGTGGAGGGCGACGACGTGTTGCCGCTGCTGCCGGCGCTGCGCGAGAGCGGTGTCGAGGACATGCAGAAGGGCCAGCCGCTGCCGGACAAGCTGGTCAGCGCCAACGCCTACCTCGGCGCGCTGCCGATCCGGCAGGCGCTGGACGACGGCGCGCAGATCGTCATCACCGGGCGCTGCGTGGACAGCGCGGTCACGCTCGGCGTGCTGATGCACGAGTTCGGCTGGCGGCCCGATGACTACGACCTGCTGGCGCAGGGCAGCCTGGCCGGCCACATCATCGAGTGCGGCTGCCAGGCCACCGGCGGCCTGCACACCGACTGGGACAGCGTGCCGGACTGGCCGAACATCGGCTACCCCGTGGTGGCCTGCCGCGCCGACGGCAGCTTCCTGGTGGGCAAGCCGCCCGGCACCGGCGGGCTGGTCAGCACCGCCACCGTGGGCGAGCAGATCCTGTACGAGATCGGCGACCCGGCCGCCTATCTGCTGCCCGACGTGACCTGCGACTTCACCGGCGTGAAGCTGGCGCAGGCCGGCCCCGACCTGGTCGAGGTGCGTGGCGCGCGCGGGCGCGCGCCGGGAGACCGCTACAAGGTCTCGGCCACCTACGTCGACGGCTTCCGCTGCAACGCGCAGCTCTCCATCGTCGGCTTCGACGCGGTGGCCAAGGCCGAGCGCACCGCGCAGGCCATCCTCGCGCGCACGCGCGCGCTGTTCGCCGCGCACGGCTTCGGCGACTACAGCCGCACGCACGTCGAAGTGCTGGGCGCCGAGTCGTGCTACGGCCCCCACGCGCAAACGCGCCACACGCGCGAGGCCATCATGCGGCTGGCCGTGATGCACCCGGAGAAGGCCGCGCTGGAACTGTTCGCGCGCGAGATCTCGGCGGCCGGCACCAGTTGGTCGCCCGGCACCACCGGCTCGGGCGGCGGCCGGCCCAGCCCCTCGCCGTCGATCCGGCAATACGCCTTCCTGCTGGAGAAAGACAAGCTGTCGCCCACGGTGCTGATCGACGGCGAGCGCAAGCCGGTGGCCATGCCCGTGGCGGTGCCCGCGCCCGCGTCTCCCTCCGTGCAGCCCGCGCCCGATGGACTCGATGCGCCGCCGTCCGCCGGCGACTTCGAGGAAGTCCCGCTGATCCGCCTCGCCTATGGCCGCAGCGGCGACAAGGGCGACATCTCCAATATCGGCCTGATGGCGCGCCGGCCCGAGTACCTGCCGTGGCTGCGCGCAGGCGCGACCGTGGAGCGCGTGGCGCAATGGCTCGGCCATCTGGTCAGGGGGCCGATCACGCGCTACGACCTGCCCGGCATCCACGCCGTCAACCTGGTGTGCGAGGAAGCGCTCGACGGCGGCGGCATGGCCTCGCTGCGCAACGACCCGCTCGGCAAGGGCATGGCGCAGATCCTGCTGGCCATGCCGGTGCGCGTGCCGCGCGGGCTGCTGCCATGAACCGCGCCGCGCCGGCATCATTGTCGGCATCACTGCCGGCATCGCCGCTGGCACTACCGCCCGCGCAACTGCCCGAGGACGGCGGCGGCGTGGCGCGCTACCGCCAGCTGGCCAGCGTGCTGCGCCATCGCATCGTCTGCGGCGAATGGCCGCTGGGCCACCGCCTGCCCACGGTGGAGCAGCTCGCGCAGAGCTACGGCATCGCCCGCGTCACGGTGCGGCAGGCCTTCGCCGTGCTGGCCGAGGAAGGGCTGGTGAGCAGCCAGCGCGGGCGCGGCACGCACGTCACCGGCCAGCCGCCCGGGCCCAGCGCGGGCATGCGCTCGGTCATCAACGACGAGCTGGTCGGCAGCAGCGAGCTCGAGATCCGCATCCTGGAAAAACACCGGGACGTGCGCCTGCCCGACGGCCTGCCCACGCGCGGCGCGGCGCTGGACAAATACGTGCTGCTGCGCAAGCTGCACCTGCACGACGGCGAGCCGTTCTGTCTGATCGAGCTGTACGTGGCCTCCGCGGTGTTCAACCGCTTCCCGCGCGGCGCCGAGAAGCAGCGCAAGATCGCGCGCCTGCTGCGCGAGGCCGTGGGCGAGCGCCTCGGCATGCTGCACCAGAGCATGACGGTGGAGCCGGCCGACTACGCGCTCGCGCGCGAGCTGGCCTGCGGCTTCGCCGCGCCGGTCGCCAAGATCGTGCGCACCACGCTCGACGTCGACGGCAACGTGCTCACGGCGGGCTGCTTCTGGTACCGCGGCGACCGCTTCATCCTCGACGTGGAATTCCCGGCCCGGCTTACCGAGCGCTACCCGGCGCTGGCCGTGCCCGACAGCCGCGGCTGACGGCCGCGCGATTCCGCGCGATTCTCGCCATTTCCGCGCTGCCCCGCGGATGCCGGACAGGCACGCGAGCAGACAAGCTGAACCAGCCTTGCCGCGTGCAGAGGTCTGCCTTGCCGACCTGCTGCCGGCCTTTTTGTTTGCGCTGTCGGCGCGCAAGGGCGGCATCGACTTCGCGCTCTGCCCTTGCAATGCAACTATGTTGCATTTATGATTGCCGTGCAACTGAGTTGCAAGAGAACGTGGCTGGCGACGCGGTGGCGGCGGACCCGGAATCCGGTGCGCGGACGCGGCTTGCCGGTCCGCAGGGAGGCGCCGCACGGCGGCGGCCACGCAGCATCGACCCCGTCCGAAAGGCACCAGCAGGCACAGCCCATGAATACGACCCCCCGCCTTCCCGTCACCGTCCTGTCCGGTTTTCTCGGCGCGGGCAAGACGACCTTGCTCAATCACATCCTGAACAACCGGGAAGGCCGCCGCGTGGCCGTCATCGTCAACGACATGTCGGAGGTCAACATCGACGCGGCGCTGGTGCGCGACGGCGGCGCCGAGCTGTCGCGCACCGACGAGAAGCTGGTCGAGATGAGTAACGGCTGCATCTGCTGCACGCTGCGCGAAGACCTGCTGCTGGAAGTCGGCCGCCTGGCGAGGGAAGGGAAGTTCGACCAGCTGGTGATCGAGTCCACGGGGATTTCCGAGCCGCTGCCGGTGGCCGAGACCTTCACCTTCACCGGCGAGGACGGGCGCAGCCTGTCGGACGTGGCGCGGCTGGACACCATGATCACGGTGGTCGATGCCTACAACTTCCTCAAGGACTACGGTTCGCGCGACAGCCTGCAGTCGCGCGGCGAATCGCTTGGCGAGGAGGACCGCCGCACCGTGGTGGACCTGCTGATCGAGCAGGTGGAGTTCTGCGACGTGATCCTGCTCAACAAGGTCGACCTCGTCACGGACGCGCAGCGGGGCCGGCTGATGGCGATCCTGCAGCGCCTCAATCCCCGCGCCAGGATCGAGGTTTCGGAGTTCGGCAAGATCGCGCTCGACAAGGTGCTCGGGACCGGCCTCTTCGATTTCGAGGCCGCCTCCAGGGCGCCGGGCTGGCTCAAGGAACTGCGCGGGGAGCATACGCCCGAGACCACCGAATTCGGCATCGCCAACTTCGTCTACCGCGCGCGCCGCCCGTTCCATCCCGCGCGCTTCTTCGCCCTGATCGGCAGCGAATGGCCCGGCGTGATCCGCTCCAAGGGATTCTTCTGGCTGGCCAGCAGGCCGCTTCATGCGGGTTCGTGGTCGCAGGCGGGCGGCGTCTGGCGCCACGGGCAGGCGGGATACTGGTGGGCCGCGGTGCCGCCCGAGCACTGGCCGGCGGACCCCGAAGCCGTGGCGGCGATCCGCCGGAACTGGGACGAGCGCGTCGGCGACGCGCGCCAGGAACTGGTGCTGATCGGCATCGGCATGGCCGAGGCGGAACTGCGGCGCCGCCTCGACGACTGCCTGCTGCGCGACGCCGAGATGGCCGAGGGCCCGCCGGCCTGGCTCGGGTACGACGACCCGTTTCCCGCCTGGGAATGATGCCGGCGACGCCGGCCCCGCGTGGCCGGCCGGTCAGATCACCTGCTGGCGGATCAGCCGCGCGCGGCAGTGGATGCAGGCGTCGCGCACCATGAAGTTCACCAGCGTCGGCGACACGCCCAGCACCGCGGCGATCTCCTTCTGCGTCATGCCCTGCAGCCGGCACATCTCGAATGCCTGCTGGGTGCGCTCGGGCAGTTCGGCCAGCGCGCCCGACAGCGCGCACAGCGCCTGGCGGTCCATCGCGATCGTCTCCGGCAGCGTGGCGGGCGAGGGCGCGTGGATGCCGTCTTCCTCGGGCGCCATCCATTTCTGCTCCAGGCTCTGGCGCCGGTAGGCGTCGATGGCGAGGTTGCGCACCATCTGGAACAGGTAGCTGAGCTTGGCGCGGATGGCGGGCGTGTCGCCGTCCATGCCGCGCAGCCGCAGGAACGTGTCCTGCACCACGTCCTCGGCCTGGTGGCGCGAGCCGACGATGCGCGCGGCGGCGCCCACCAGCGCTGCGCGATGTTCCAGGAACAGGCCCAGCAGGTCGCTGCCAGTGTCCCAGCCCAGCGGGGCGAGATCGGCGAGATTGGCGCGCAGGTCGGAAGCGTGGTTCACGGGAAGCTCCTGGAACGTTAGCGTTGGCGGTACGGGCAGGACAAGTTAATGAGAATGCGAATGGTTGTCAATTAAGAAAAAAGTAACGCTGTAGTTAGCATTCCTATATTTTCGTGCTCCAATTTCGTGGTGTGAAAAGCATTAAATTCCACGCTGCGATACTCGTCTAGGAGCATTCCTATGACGAAATCGTGTCGCTCCAGGGGGCGATTCGGCGGCAACCGCGAGGCAGTCGCGAGGCAATCCGGCGGCGGTTTCGTGTCGGCTTCGGCGCGGGCGAAGGCCGTCGGGCAAGCGTCCCTGGCACGCCTCCGATGCTCATCCGGCGCTCATCCGGCGCTTGTCCGGCCGTTTGTCCGGCCGTTTGTCCGGCGCCTAAATTCGCGCGGGTCCCATCCGTCTCCCCAGTTCCGGGCCCGTCACGCGGCCCCGTTACCCAGGAGGCCGATGACCCCGCCAGCCGCCATGCCGCTCCGCGTGGCCAGCCCTTGCCCGGCGCTGGACCTGTGGCGGCTCGACCTGTCCGGCCGCGGCATGGCGCTGGCCGACGCGCTGCCCTGCCTGAGCGGCCCCGAGCGGGACCGCTGCGCGGCGCTGCGCCAGCCGGCCGACCGCCTGCGCTTCGCGGTGACGCGCGCCAGCCTGCGCATGCTGCTGGCCGAGCGGCTCGGCATGCCGCCGCGGGTGCTGCCGCTGGTCGCGTCCGCGCACGGCAAGCCTTGCCTCGACCTGCCCGGCGCGCCGGCCTTCAACGTCTCGCATGCGGGCGCGCACGGGCTGGTGGCGCTGGGAGAGGCTTCGGCGGTGGCGCAGGCAGGCGTGGACGTGGAGCGCATCGATGCCGCGCTGGACCATGCGGCGCTGCGCGGGATGGCGCAGATGTGCTTCACGCCGCGCGAGCGCGAATGGCTGAGGGTGCTGGCCCCCGCGCGATGGCCGGCGGCCTTTCATGCGCTGTGGACCGCCAAGGAGGCGCTGCTCAAGGCGCTGGGCGTGGGCATCGCCGCGCATCTGCAGCAGGTGTCGGTATTGCCCGGCGTGGAGGGGATGCGCTTCGGCCTGACGCCGGAAACGCCGGAGATGGCGGCCCTGCTGGGCGGCGGCATGGCGCCGGAGCTGCATGCGCTGCCGGCGCCGGCGGGCTACGCCGCCGCGGTGGCGTGGCTGGCGCAGCCGGGCGGCGGGTGACGCGGCCGGTGGCCGGCCGCCGGCGCGGGACCCGGGCGCGGCTGACGGAACCATGCGCGGAACCATGTGCCGCGGCCAGCGCGAACGCTCGCGCCGCCGGGCCTGGAAATTGCGTCGACCGGGCATGGCCACCAAACCACTGCCCGCCATGTCGGACTTCCCACAACGCTACGGTGTCTTCATCAACGTCGAGAATCCCGGCAACGATGCGCGCGACGCGCTGGCGCAGGCCGTGCGCATCGCGGTGGCGGCCGAGGCCCTGGGCTTTCACGAAGCCTGGGTGGCCGAGCATCACTACAGCCCCTTTGCCGTCGGCAGCGCGCCGCTGGTGCTGCTGTCCCACATCGCGGCCTGCACGGCGCGGATCCGGCTGGGCACCGGCGCCTCGCTGCTGGCCATGAACGACCCGGTCCGCGTGGCCGAGGACGTGGCCACGCTCGACCTGCTCAGCGGCGGGCGCGTCGAGTTCGGCGTCGCGCGCGGCGGGCCGTTTCCGCAGCAGTACCAGGTGGCGGGGCTGGCGTCGGCCGGCGAGGCGCGCGAGCGCATGCTCGAGGCGCTCGCGCTGATCCGGCAACTGTGGCGCGAGCCGGTGACGAGCTTCGCGGGACGCTTCCATCGCTGCGAGGGCGTGGCGCTGTCGCCGCGGCCCTGGCAGCAGCCGGTGCCCGTATGGCTGGCCAGCCTGAGCGGCGATGCGCTGCGCGTGGCCGCGCAGCACGGCTACGGCCTGATGGCGACGCCGTCGTCGGACCTGGCCAGCGTGGCGGCGCTGGTGGCGGCCGAGCGCGCGCGGCGCGGCGACTTTCCGTTCGCCATCGCGCGCTTCTTCCATTGCGAGAGCGACCACGGCCGCGCGGTGGCGCATGGCGTGGCCGGCGTGCGCGCCTATCCCGGCGCGATGCAGGTGCAGTTCGCCGCGGGCAACCTGCCGCCGATGTTCGCCGCGGACGCGAGCGACGACGTCATCATGGCCAATGCCGTGATCGGCGATCCCGCGCACTGCGCCGCGCAGGCGCGCAGGCTGCGCGAGCGCCTGGGGCCGCACCGCCTGCTGCTCAAGCCCGCCACGCACGATCCGGCCAGGGCGCGCGCGGCGCTGGCGCTGTTCGCCGAAGCGCTGGGTTTGGGAGAAACCTGACATCGTCGGCAATGTCGGCTTTCCTACAACGCGGCGGACCGGGCGCGCCCGGATGCCGGGATGGCTTCACGTATAATCACGCGCGGGCCGGTCTGGCCCGAATCGAATCGAATCGCGGGCCCGAATCATGGGCTTGAGTCGCGCGGAAAAAGGCGCGCCGGCATATCTCGGTATGTTCGTGGCCAGCAATCGAAAGGACAGGGATCATGCCGCACGTCTGGCGCAAATTGCGCGCACGGGTTTCGGTTTGCGAAACCGGTAGCGGCGCGCGTGCCGATGCGCGCGCGTACCCCGGCGGCGCGGCGGCGCCTGCCCCGCGCCCCTTCTCATGCGGCCCCGGCCGCCATCTCCGTTGCCTGCCCTGAAAACGGGCGCGCGCCCGGCGCCTCCCAGGACATGGATGGATAGCTTCCTGCGCGGAAGTTATGGCACGCGCGTGCTCGGCTGCGGGCTCGGGTTTCTGTGCGTGGGGCTGGTGCTGCTGGAGCGGCGCGCGCCCTGGTGGTTCTGGCTGGGGCCGGCCCTGCACGGGGTCGCGTGGCCGCACGTCGCCCGCTGGCTGCGCGGCCGCGCCGCGGACCAGGTGAGCCCGGAGCGCCGCGCGCTGCTGGTGGACCATTTCGCCGTGGGCATGTGGACCGCCGCGACGGCCTTCAGTCTCCTGCCCGGCGTCCTGATGCTGTCTCTGAAAGCGATGGACAGCATGATCGCCGGAGGCTGGCGCCAGTTCGCGCGCGGCATGGCCGCGCATGCCGGCGGCATCGCGGCGGGCGGGCTCGTCTATGGCGTGGCGTGGCAGCCGGCGCCCTCCATGCCGGTGCTGTGGGCGTGCGCGCTGCTGCTGTTCGCTTATCTCCTGCTGGTCGGGCAGCGGGCCTACCGGGCGATCAGCGGCCTGCAGGCGCAGCGCGAGGAACTGACCCAGCTGAGCCTGCACGATGCGCTGTCGGGCCTGCACAACCGGCGGCACGTCGACGCCAGCATCCAGACCGAGTACCTGAGATTCCAGCGCGGCGGCGATCCGGCCGCGCTCGCCATGATCGACTTCGATCATTTCAAGAGCATCAACGACGATCTGGGGCATCCGGTCGGCGACAAGGTCATCCGCCGGTTCGCGGCGAGGCTCAAGGGCGGCTTCCGCCGGTCGGACGTGGTCGGGCGCTACGGCGGCGAGGAATTCGTCGTCCTGATGCCGCATACGACCGCGCACGACGCGGGCCTGTTCATGAAGCGGCTGCAGGCGGAATTGCGCGACAAGCCGATCCTGGAAGGGCGCGCCGTGACCGTGAGCATCGGCATCGCGGGGCTGACGCCGGATCTCGCGAGCCGCGACGAGTGGATACAACTGGCCGACCAGATGCTGTACCGCGCCAAGGAGCAGGGCCGGAACCGCGTGGTCGTCGCCGGCCATCATGCCTTCGCCGATACCCAGTCCGCGCGCAAGAAGGGCGCGAAAGGCGAGCCGTCGCTGCCGCCCGGGATGCGGCTGATGGTCGGGCTGGAGCTGGGCGGCATCGCCGCGGCGATCTTCGATCCGTCGGATCGCCTGGCCTGGGCCAACGAAGTATTCCGCCGGCTGTACGGGGTGCTGCCCAAGACGCGCACGTTCAGCGACATCCTGTATAGCTGCTACCGGCGCAAGTGCGGCCCGCGCATCGAGACCGACGACATCCGGGTGTGGCTGTCGGTGGCCGACACGCTGCGGCGCAGCCAGCCGCAGCGGAGCATCTCGGTCGAGATGTATGACGGCGGGCACTATCGCGTCGAGGAAATCTCGATGGCGAACGGCTGGCTGCTGGTCCTGTGCCTGCCGCAGGAGGAAGCGCTGCTTGCGGACGGCGCGGATGGCGCGGACGCCGGGCCGGAGTCGGTGCCGGCGTTCGGACCGGGATTCGGGCCGGCATTCGGGCCGGCGGCGGTCTGGTCAGCAGGGAGCGATCGCGGCGCCGTCGCGGCTGGCGAGAATCCAGGGGCCCGTTTCTGATTCCGGCATGGGCCGCGAGTACAGGTAGCCCTGCACCAGCGACCCGCCCAGTTCCTTCACGACGCGCATCTCGTCCCGGGTTTCCACGCCTTCGACCACGCAGCCCAGCCCCATGTCGCGGCTCAATGCCAGCAGGGACCTGACGATCTTGTAGCTGGTCGGATTGTCCTGGATGCCGGTCACGAAGCTCCGGTCGATCTTGATGCTGGTCAGCGCGAGGGCGTGCAGTTGCCTGAGGCTGGAGTACCCCGTGCCGAAGTCGTCGAGCGTGATGCCGCAGCCGAGCTGGCGCAGGCGGTCGGTGGCCCAGCGGGTCTGGTCGAGGTCGTACATCATGGCGGTCTCGGTGATTTCCAGGTCGAGGCGGCGCGGATCGAACGCCGCCGCCTGGATCAGCGCGACGAGATTCTGCACGCTTTCGACGGAGCCGAGATCGTGCGCGGACAGGTTGAGCGACAGCCGCACGTCGGCGGGCCAGCGCGCCGCCGCCGCCAGCGCCTTGGCCACCAGGATGCGCGTCAACTGGCCGACGATGCCCGTGCGCTCGGCCACCGGGATGAAGTGCATCGGCGGCACGCGCCCGAGCATCGGGCTGGTCCAGCGCGCGAGTGCCTCGAAGGCGATGGTGGTGTCGCTGCGGACGTCGACGATGGGCTGGAAGTGGACGGAGAGTTCCTGCTGGAGATCGGCCTTGCGCAGCGCCTGCTCGATGTTCGCGTCCCGGTGGAGCTGGTCCCGGTGGCTGGCGGAGAACAGGCTGACGGCGCCCCGGTTGCTGCGCTTGCCGTGGTAGAGCGCGTAGTCCGCGTATTCGTACAGCGTGGTCGCGTCGGCCGCCATGTCGGGGAAGGTGGCGAGCCCGGCCGACGCGGCGATGTGGATGGTGGTGTTGGCAAGCAGGAACGGCGCGTGCAGCACGGCGCAGACGCGCTGGCCGAAGGCCTGCAGCTGCGCGTCATCCGGCGCGTCGCCCAGGATCAGCGCGAACTCGTCGCCGCCCAGGCGGGCGACGTGGCTGTGCTCGTCGCACAGGCAACGCAGGCGCTGGCCGACCTCCGTCAGGAGCCGGTCGCCCAGCGCGTGGCCGTACAGGTCGTTGACCGGCTTGAATCCGTCGAGATCGATGATGGCGACCGCAAAGCGGTTGCCGCCGGCGCGCGCCTTGTCGCAGGCGGCGTTCAGGAGCGCGAAGAACTTCCGCCGGTTGGGGAGCTGGGTCAGGCTGTCCAGGTTCGCCAGCAGCAGGTTCTCGTTGCCGAGCGCTTCGGCCCGCACCTGCGCGTCGATCAGGCGGGTGAAGTCCCGGTAGTGGCTCATGACGATGGCCAGCATCGCCCCCGTGACCAGCACGATGTTGGCCGCGGTCGCGACGAACGTCGGGATGCCCGTGGCGAGAAAGAACACGATGAACGTGCCGTTGACGATCAGGGCCGTGGTGAGCGCGGCCGAGCGCAGGTACATCAGGCTGAAGATGCAGCTGATCACCGTGATGCCCATGTAGAAGGCGACGTGGGCGCGCGCGTAGTCGTCGCCGTAGGGGAACAGCAATACCGCCCAGACCGTGAAGCTGACCGCCACCGGGACGGAGAAGCGGTTGGTGAGCACCAGCGCCCGCCAGGCCATGTCCGCGGTCGGCTCGGTGTGCCGCATCCGGTGCCAGTAGGCGAAGCGCGCGACGCAGAGCGCGCTGAGCGCGATGGGGCAGTAGACCGCCAGCCAGCGCGGCGCGGCGTCGAGATGGGTGAAGGCCAGCGCCCAGCTGTTGACCAGCAGGACGAAATACATCAGCGGGATCTTCCGGGAGAACGCCCTGTACTGGGCCTTCAGCAACGCCGGGTTGTCGCGCTCGACCGACCAGAGCCGCCGAAATCTTGCCAGCAACTGCAGTTGCATCATCTTGCTCCTCTCCCGTGCCGCGTCTCTTGTGCTTCTTCTGCGTGCCGTCCCCGGATGCCCGGCGCTACGGTTCCGGGGCGGGCGCCGGCGGGGATGCGTCGGCCCAGCGTTCGCGGATCTCCAGGATCGCCGGCAGGCATTGCTGGAACAGCGATACCAGCTCGGGATCGAGGTGCGAGCCGCTGCTGCGCCGGATGTGCTCCACCGCGTCCCCGATCGGCCACGCCGCCTTGTACGGGCGCACGCTCGTGAGCGCGTCGAACACGTCGGCCAGCGCGACGATGCGCGCGACGTGGGGAATCTCCTCGCCCCTGAGGCCGCGCGGATAGCCGCTGCCGTCCCACTTCTCATGGTGATTCTCGGCGATGACGCGCGCCATGTGCAACAGGCCGCCCGCCTCGTGCGTGCCGATGATCCGGCCGCCGATCGTGGTGTGCTCGCGCATGACCTGCCATTCCTGCTCGGTAAGCTTACCCGGCTTTTGCAGGATGGTGTCGGGGATGCCGATCTTGCCGACGTCGTGCATGGCCGCCGCATGCAGCAGGTCGTCGGCCGCCGCCTGGCTGTAGCCGGCGGCGAGCGCGAGCGTGTGCGCGTAGTAGCTCATGCGGATGACGTGCCGCCCGGTCTCGTTGTCCTTGTACTCGGCCGCCACGCCCAGGCACTGGACGATCTGCAGCCGGGTCTCGCGCAGCGCATGGACCCGGATCAGCGACAGGTGGTTGCGCACGCGCGCCTTGACGATGGCGGGGCTGAACGGCTTGTTGATGTAGTCCACCGCGCCCAGGTCGAAGCCGCGCTGCTCGTCGGCCTCCCGGGAAAGGGCCGAGACGAAGATGACCGGGATGCAGGCGGTCGCCGGCGACTGCTTCAGCACCTGGCAGGCTTCGTAGCCCGAGATTCCCGGCATCATCACGTCCAGCAGGATCAGGTCGGGCTGCTCGGCGCGGGCCAGCGCGATGGCCTTTTCCCCGTCCCTGGCGAAGAACAGGCGGTAGTCGTCCTGGAGCGTGTGGCGCAGCAACTGCAGGTTGGTGGGTTCGTCGTCCACCAGCAGCAGGGTCTGGCGGGGGTCGGTGAGTTTTCTCATATGGTGCTGCCGGACGGGCGCCTGGCCAGGCTCTCCAGGATTCGCCGCGCGAGGGCCGCGGCCTGCGCGAAGTCGAAGGCGTCGATGGCGTCGTTCAGCGCCTCGCACCGGGTGTGTTCGCCGCGCCGGCGCAGCCACGCGTTCACGGCGTCGAGGGCCGGCGCGTTCAGCTCGCTGCGCTCCAGGCAGGCGAGCAGGTCCTCCATCTGCCGGCACGTTTCCTCGTCGTCCGCCTCGTCGCAGGGACCGGGGGCCGGCGCCACGGGCGCGGCCGCCGAGGGCGATGCGGAGGGTGCCGGGGAAGGTGCCACGGAAGGCGCCGGCGCGAGCGTGCCGGACTGCCGCAATTCCTCCGCGGCGTCGGCCAGCATGTCGCGCAGCCGGGTCAGCTGCGGCCGGACCTCTTCCCGCGCGCCGCCACGGATCTTGTCCTCCAGCGTGCTCGCCAGCTCGGTGACGCGCGGCAGGGCGAGGTTGCCGGCGGCGCCGCGGATGCCGTGCAGGCTGAACATGGCGGCGTCCCAGTCGATGTGCGGCGCATTCTCGTCGGGCAGCGGATGCCGCGCCGCCGCCTCGGCCAGGAACGTGCGCAGCGCCTGCGCCAGGCGCGCCTTGCCGCCCCACAGCGAAACGCCCAGCGTCCAGTCGATCAGGTGGCGGTGCTCGTCCGGCTTCTGCGGGTCCGGCCCGGCGTGTGGCGGCGTGGCGTCCAGGCCGAGGGCGCGCGCGATCTCCGCCAGCAGCTTGGGCGGGTCGAGCGGCTTCGCCGCGAAGCCGTTCATGCCCGCTTCGCGCGCGGCGCGCCGGTCGGAGTCCATCACGCTGGCGGTCAGCGCGATGACGGGGGTGGGCGCGGCGTTCGCGGCCTGCTCGCGCTGGCGGATCAGGCGGGTTGCCGACAGGCCGTCCATGCCGGGCATGTGCATGTCCATCAGCACGAGATCGAAGCGGCGCGACAGCGCCAGGCGGACCACCTCGTCGCCGTCGCCGGCCGCCGTGACCTTGTGGCCGCGCCCGGCCAGCATCAGCGTCAGCAGCTCCAGGTTCTGCGGCACGTCGTCGGCAATCAGGATGTCCAGCGGCGGCAGCGCGACGGCGCCGGCGTCCGCCGGCTGCGCGCCCGGCCTCGCGCCGTGGCGCAGCGGCAGCAGCACGTGGAACACGCTGCCCTCGCCGGGCACGCTGTCGGCGTAGATCGAGCCCGCCATCAGCTCCACCAGCTGCCGGGCGATGGTGGTGCCGAGTCCCGAGCCGCCGAAGCGGCGGCCGATGCTGGCATCGGCCTGGGAGAACGGATCGAAGATGGTCTGCAGTTGCTGGCTGCTCATGCCGATGCCGGTGTCCCTGACCCGGATGTGCACGAGGCCGTTCTCGGGCCGGAACTCGACCGTGACCGCGCCGCGCTCGGTGAACTTGATGGCGTTGCCGATCAGGTTGGTCAGCACCTGCTGGATGCGCAGCGGGTCGCCCTTGAAATACCGCTCCATGTCCTCCGGGTAGACCATCGTCAGAGCCAGGTTCTTGGCCTGGGCGCTCAGGCGCAGCGAGGCCAGGATGTGTTCGGTGACTTCCTTCAGCGAGAAGTCGATGGTCTCCAGTTCGAGCGCGCCTTTCTCCAGCCGGGTCGTGTCGAGGATATCGTTGAGCAGTCCCAGCAGGGAGCGGGACGATTGCCGGATGGTGGTCAGGTGGCTGCGCTGCAGCGGCGTCAGCTCGCCCTTGAGGAGCAATTCGGTGAAGCCGATGATGGCGTTCATCGGCGTGCGAATCTCGTGGCTCATGTTGGCGAGGAAGGTGCTCTTGGCCGAGGCCGCCTGCTCGGCCCGCTCGGCCGCCTCGCGCAGCGATTTCTCGAGATTGCGGCGCTCGGCGATGTTGGTCACGAAGCCGACGAACAGCGGCGCGCCGGGCAGCTCGACCCGTCCCACGGCGAGCCGGATGGGGATCAGGGTGCCGTCCTTGTGCAGGCCCTCGACCTCGCGGCCCGAGCCGATGATCCTGGGCACCCCGGACGTCAGGTAATTGTCCAGGTACTCGTCGTGGCGGGACTGGTCCGGCTCCGGCATCAGCATCTTGATGTTGCGGCCGATGACCTCGTGCGCCTGCCAGCCGAACAGGCGCTCGGCGGACTGGTTGAACGCCTGGATGATGCCGCGGCTGTCGATGGTGATGATGCCGTCCACGGCGGTCTCGACGATGGCGCGGATGCGCGACTCGCTCTCGCCCATCTTGCGGAACAGCAGCCGATAGCGGATCAGGCCGTTGGCGGCGAACACCAGGACGGTGACGGTGATCGTGAAGGTGGACAGGGCCAGCGACGCGAACGTGGTGTCGAGGATCATGCCCGTGGCGGGCGTGCCCGGCTGGCCGATGAAACGGGCCGCCGACATGCCCACGTAATGGGTGCCCGCGATGGCCAGCCCCATGACGCCGCCGCCGGCCAGGAGGCGCTGCAGCGCGCCGAGGCGCGACCGGTTGAGCCCGAAGCGGATCCAGATCGCCAGGATCGACAGCCCGGCCGCCAGCACGACGGACAGCGCGAAGCGGAGCGGGTCATAGCGCAGCAGCGGGCTCATCTGCATGGCCGCCATGCCGCTGTAGTGCATCGCGGCGATGCCCAGGCCGACCAGCGTGCCGGAGACGCATACCTGCCGCGCCGTGACCTCGGGCAGCGAGAGCTTGCGCAGCGCGACCCATGACGCGGCAAGCGCGGGCACGATGGACAGCAGGGTCAGGCCGGTGCCGTAGTGAACCGCGGTGCACAGCTGGAACGACAGCATGCCGATGAAGTGCATGGTCCAGATGCCGCCGCCCAGCGAGATCGCGCCGGTGCCGATGGCGATGTGGCGATGCAGGGGGATTTCGGCGCCGCGGGCGATGTGGGCGATCTGCAGCGCCATGATGGACGAGAACGCCGCCACCAGCACCGACAGCACGACCAGCCCCGCGTCGTAGGTGCCGTGCAGGAACGGGATGTCCGCGGACGGGTCGATAAAGATGTGCTTGAATCCTCCCATGTGCGGGAATCCTTTCCACTACGGTCGATGACGGGCTGAACGGGCCCGGCCGTCCATGTCGAGGCGAGTCGGGAACGGCCGGAATTCCGGTAATGCAAAAAAAAAGCGGCGTCTTCCTCCGTGAAAAATATCAACGGCAGGCCGGGCGGATTCTTTAGCTTCGGGGCCGGTCGCGCTAATCCTGCGGCGCCGGCTGCGCCGTCATCGCCTTGGCGACGACCGCACGTACCTGATTCCGGCCGGAGGACTTGGCCTCGTACAACTGTTCGTCCGCGATCGAAACCAGTTTCTCCGGGCTGCCGCCGTCGATGGGCCGGCAGCTCGCGCATCCGATGCTGAGCGTCAGCCGTCCCGTTTCGCTGCCGCGATTCGAGATGTCGAGGGCCTCGACATTGCCGCGGATCGTTTCCGCCACCCGCACGGCGCCGTCGTGCCCGGTGCCGGGCAGCACGACCGTGAACTCCTCGCCGCCGTACCGGGCCGCCACGTCCACCGATCGCCTCACAGACTCGGCAATGCATTTCGCCACGGTGGCGAGAATCTCGTCGCCCGCGGCGTGCCCGTACGTGTCGTTGAACAGCTTGAAGCGGTCGATGTCGATGAACAGGATGGACATCTCGTTCTTGTCGCGCACCGCGCGGTCCCATTCGCCCTGAAGCCGCTCATCCAGCGTGCGCCGGTTGTCCAGCCTGGTGAGCGGATCGGTGGTGGCAAGACGCGTCAGCTCGGCCTCCGCGCGCAACTTGTCGCGCAGCGTGTAGGCAAGCAGCCACGCCCCGGCGATCAGCACCATGCCCCACAGGCCGGCGACACAGGCCGTCACGACGAATTGCCGGCGCCATCGCCCGGCCACATCCTCCATCGACGGGGCGACCACGGCAATGAGCGGCAAGTCCGGAACGTGCCGGTACGTATACAGGCGCTCGATCGCGCCTGTCCCGGTCGCGATCACCGAACCGCTGCCGCGCGCGGCCATCGGCCTGAACGCCGGCAAGCCGGCCACGCTGGTGCCGACTCTACTCTCCGAGAACGGCTTTGCGGCCAGCACCGTGCCGTCGTCGAGCAGGATCTCGACGATCCCCGGCGCCACCACGTTTATCCTGTCGAACAGCCGCTGGAAGAATTCGAGGCGTACCTCGAAGAAGGCAATGCCCGCAAACGATCCGTCCGGGCCGTTGATGCGGCGCGTCAGCGCGATGGCCAGCTTGCCGTCGTTGATCCGCGAGCGGAACGGATGCGAAACGACCAGGCCCGCCGACGGGTTGTGCCGTTGCCTGAAGAAATAGTCGCGGTCGCTCAGCCGCAAGGCGGGGTCCGTTTCCTTGCCGTCCCATGAGGCGAGGATCCGGCCGGACGCGTCGACAATGAACTTGCCGTCGACATAGGCGCTGTCGGGCAGGCTGCGGAACAGCGCCCGGTCTTGCAGGCCGGTGGACAGTGGCCACGCCCGCAGCGCTTCCACGCTGCGGACCAGATCCTGGAGCTGAACGTCGTAGAACCGGAAATTGCGTTCGAGATCGAGCGCGATGATCGAATTCAGGTTCTCCGAGGTTTCGCGCGCGTGATCGATGACCTCATGGCGGCTGACCGCCATCATCGCGAGCGGCACGATCATCACCACGATGGCGGCCAGCGTTCCCGCCATGCCCACCGCATACGGGTGGTTGCCGATCATCCGGGCCGCGCCGGCCATCGCCCGCGACAGCGGATGGCGCCGTGGCGATGCGGCAGGCGGGGCGGGAGCGTCCTTGACGGGAGCGTCCATGATCGGCCTCCGTGAAGCATGTCGAAAAACGTCGTTATGTCCGGGCCGGCGAATGCCCGCCGGCTCGCCTGGCGCAAAGGCCGCCGCCGGCTGGCGCGCGTCGGGGCATGCCGCGGGTTGCGGGCAAGTCACTGCCGGAAGAGGGTCGTTCGATAACGTCCGGGGCACAAAGGCAACCAGCCAGCACTGTACCCGGTTGCCGTGGCGCCGTGTACGGCGGCGCGGCGGCCTGGGGCGCCGGAAGCCCCGCGCGGATTCGCGTCAGGCGCCGATGTCAGGCGTCGACCTCAGGCGCCGACATCGCGCCCGGCGAATGCGCGTTCACAGTTTTTCACAATTGCCTTCTAAGGGTTTCCACTTAGCCTTCCGTTAACTTGATAACGGAAGGGGACTTGCTCGTCAGGGCATCCCCTTTACCTTCTGGCCATCAAGAATACGCATGAACAGCGGCATTGCCTTTATCACTCCCCCGGCCCATGCCGCGCTGCCGCGCGCCTGCGGCCCTCAGGCGCGCGTCCCGAGCCTGGCGCTGCGCGACATGGCGCGGCAGGCCGACGCCATCATGTACTTCACGCTGGTCTGTTCCGTCGTGGTGGCATGGCTGATCGGGCTGTACTACGCGCAGACGGGGCTGGCCCTGACCGGCGGCGGCTTGTCCCTGCTGGTGGGCAGCGCCGCGTTCTTCCAGGCGCGCGGCACGGCGCTGTCCCGCAGCCTGCTCACCATCTGCAATGTCGTTCTCGTGGCGCTGCATATCCAGCTTGCCCACGGGGCCACCGAATTCCATTTCGGGGTATTCGTGCTGCTCGGGCTGCTCCTGGTCTACCGCGACGTGGGCGTGCTGCTGCTCGCGGCGGGGCTGTTCGCGGTGCATCATCTCGCGTTCGACCGGCTCCAGGCGCTGAACTTCATGGTGTTCTGCACCGAGAGCGCGAATCTGCCGCGCACGTTGCTGCATGCGGCCTATGTCGTCATGCAGACCGCCGTCGAGATGTTTCTCGCCCGGCGGCTGCGCGTCGCGGCCCTGGAGGCGGCGGAACTGTCGGCAATCGTCGGCCAGGTGGATCGCGGCGGCAGGATCTGCCTCGACGTCGGGCACATCCCGGTCACCGCGCCGATCGCGACCGTGCTCAAGTCCACCATTGCGAAGATGGAAATCGCCATGCGGGACGTCGGCGCCAGCGCATCGGGTGTCGAACGGGCGGCAATGGAGATCGCCAGCGGCAACGCCGACCTGAGCCGGAGAACCGAAGTCCAGGCCGGCAGCCTGCAGGAAACCGCCGCCTCGATGGAAACGCTCGCGCGCATCGTGAAGCAGAACGCCGAACATGCCCAGGACGCGAGCCGGCTCGCCGACGCGGCTTCGACCGTGGCGCGCGAAGGCGGCGCCGTGGTCGCCCAGGTCGTCGATACCATGCAGGGGATCGCGCAGAGCGCGAAGGAGGTGGTCGACATCATCGGCGTCATCGAAGGGATCGCGTTCCAGACCAACATTCTCGCGTTGAACGCGGCGGTGGAGGCGGCGCGCGCCGGCGAGCACGGCCGCGGTTTCGCCGTCGTGGCGTCGGAAGTGCGCGGCCTCGCGCAACGCTCGGCCACGGCCGCCCGCGACATCAAGCATCTGATCGAGAGTTCCACCAGCCGCGTGGACAGCGGCACCGTGCTGGTCGATCAGGCCGGCACGACCATGCGGGACGTGGTGGAGAGCGTCGGGCGCGTGACGCGCATCGTGGGGGACATCACCGGCGCCAGCCGTGAGCAGGCCACGGGCATTGCGCAGGTGCACGAGACCATCGTCCAGATGGACGAGATGACGCAGCACAATGCCGCGCTGGTCGAGCAGGCGGCTTCGGCCGCGGCGTCGCTGCACGAATCCGCGGAGGTCCTGCGCCAGGTCGTGAGCGCTTTCGGCAGTGGTGCCGGAGGGATGCGGGAATAGCGTGCGGAAGCCGGCCATGCGCCGCGCCGCCGCCATCGACCAATTTCCCGCGACTTTCCGCGACCGGCCGGCCGTTCCGCGGCACCCCCGGGCATGCCGGGGGTGCACGGCGCGGCGGCCTAGGCCCGCAGCGCGCCGAGCTCGGCCGCGCGCGCGTGGCGTGCGGCGGCGCCGTCCTGGCGGCCCGGCGTCAGCGCGTCGTACAGCGCGCTGGCAATCTCCTCGGCGCGCGCCGGCAGCACCGAGAGCAGCGTGTCGCTCAGGCCGTGGCTGCTCTGGCAGAAGCCTTGCAGGTAGACCGGCACCGCCAGCTCGGGCGCGGCCTGCACGCGATAGCTGCGGTCCACGGTGAAATCGCCCAGGTAGGGCGCCAGCGGCGCCAGCAGGCGGCGGTGGTTCTCGCGCTCGTAGCCGGTGGCCAGCACCACCGCGTCGTAGCGGCGCGTCTCGGTGGCTTCGCTGCCGGCCGGCGCGGTGTCGGCGATGGTCAGCTCGATGCCGGCCGGCGCCGCGTGGGCGGCCACCACCGTCTTGCAGGTCAGCAGGTTGACGCGGAACTGGCCGCTGACCTTCTGCCGGTACAGCAGCGCGTAGATGCGCTCGATCAGGTCGGCGTCGATCACCGAGTAGTTGGTGTTCAGGTATGCCTGGATCAGCCGGTCGCGCCCGGCCTGGGCCTGCTCGTAGACCACGTCGGTATAGGTCGGCGCGAAGATCTCGTTGACGAACGGGCTGTCGTCGGCCGGCTTGAGCGCGGCGCCGCGCACGATCAGGTCGGCCTTCACGCCGGGGTAGCTGTCGTGCAGGTCGATGAAGGCCTCGGCCGCGCTCTGGCCGGCGCCGATCACGGCGATGCGCATGGGCTTGCCGCCGGCGCACGGCTGGCGGCCGATCCAGTCGAGGTAGCCGGAATGGTGGCACAGCCGCGCGTCGCCCCGCAGGCCGGCGAAGACCTCGGGAATGCGCGGCGTGCCGCCGGTGGACAGCACGATGGCGCGCGCGTCGCGCGCGCGCTCGCGGCCCGCGGCGTCGGTGGAGACCACGCGCACGCGCGTGATGGCGTCGCCGTGGCGCTCGGGCTCGATGCGGGCCACTTCCTCGCCGTAGCTGCACTGCTCGGCGAAGTGGCCGGCGGCCCAGCGCAGGTAGTCGTCGTACTCCAGCCGGCTCGGGTAGAACGTGCGCAGGTTGATGAAGTCCACCAGCCGCCCGTGGCGGTGCAGGTAGTTGACGAAGCTGTACGGGCTGGTGGGATTGCGCATCGACACCAGGTCCTTGAGGAAGGAGATCTGCATCTCGCTCTGCGCCACCAGCGTGTTGCCGTGCCAGTGGTAGGTGCGCTGCTTTTCCAGGAAATGCGCGTCGAGCGGGCGGCCCGCGCCGGCCTGTTCCTGCAGGGCGATGGCCAGCGCCAGGTTGGACGGCCCGAAGCCGATGCCGACCAGGTCGTGGACGGCGGTGGATGCGTCGCGTAGCGTCATGAGTTCGGTCCTTGATGGATGGGTCACGGAAAGCGCAGCGTGGCGGCGCGGATCAGGCGCCGGGCGTGCTGGCACTGGCGGGGGCGGGGTTGGCGGCGGGCAGCAGCAGGTGCTCGCCGAAGAAACGTTCGCGCAGCAGCATCACCAGCATGGCGCGCTTGTGCGGGAAATCGAATTCCTTGATCTTGGAGAAGCCGGCTTTGTCGAGGTTGGCGATCTGGCGCGCGTGGTCGGCGCGCGGCTCGCCGACGATGCGCTGGGTGCGCGCGTCGTCCAGGAACTGGTAGTGCTGGATGGCGGGGAACCACGCCGTCAGGAACGACTTGCCGCGGAACGCCGGCTCGCCGATCAGCACGTGCCAGCCGCGGTCGTGGTCCTGCGCGTCGTAGAACGGCGCGATGCGGTTCTCCCTGGCCCAGTACACCTCGAAGTAGCCGAACGGCTGGTCGTCGAACGCGGCGATCAGCGGCAGCATGTGCGGGTCGTCGAGCAGCCCCTGCAGGTAGGCGCGGTGCCTGGCCTCGTCGCCTTCCTCCTGCCAGAAGTAGGCCACGTCGGGGTCGTTCATCCAGCGGTGCAGCAGCGGCAGGTCCTGTTCCAGCGTGGCCGCGCGCAGCGTCAGCGTCCGGCCCAGCCACGGGATGTGGCGGGCGTAGACCACGCCGCCCGGCTTGGGCGGGCGCAGCGGATGGCGGCGGCCGGCGGTGAGCGCGTAGCGCAGCGGGTAGGCGCCGGGCGTGGGCGCCATCCACAGTTCGGGCAACTGCCACAGCATCTCGGCCAGCGCCACCGTGCCGCGCGCGGCGTCCCGCACCAGCGCGCCGCGCTCAAGCAGCGCGCGCTCGCAGCCGCGCGCTTCCAGCTGCACGGGCAGCGCGCGCGGCGCGCCGTGGGCGAAGCAGGCATCCAGCGCGGCCAGCGTGGCGCGCGCCAGCGCGTCATCGTCCAGCGCGCTTTCGCGCAGGCGCAGCGTGCCGCCGTCGAAGGCGAAGCTGGCCAGCGTGGCGCCATCGCGCGACACCGTGAGCCGCGCGCCGTCGAAGCGGCTCTCGCAGCCGCCGTCCGGCTGCGCGGCGAAGGAGCGGAAGCGCGCGAAGGGTTTGACGGCGTCGGGCGTGGCGTCGGGAGTAATAGCGGGCGTTGCGGCGGAAGTCGGGGTCGACATGGCGAATCCTGGCGATGCGATTGAATGCGGTGCGATGCGGTCGGGGCCGGCGCGCGGCGGCGGCATGCCGCGCGCGCCTTCCCTACCGAGACGAGGCGCGCGCGCGCGAATTTAGTCCGGCCAGTCCGGCGGCCGGCGCGGTCAGGCCGCCCGCGCCACGGCGTCCGGCTCCGCGCCGGCCAGCCCGAACGCCTGCGCCAGCGCCCGCGCGATGTCGTCGTGCGCGTCTTCGGCCTCGCCGACGATATTGCCCATGCGCAGGAACTCGTGGACCATGCCCGGGTATTCGCGCAGCGTCACCGCCACGCCGGCCTCGGCCAGCTTGCGCGCATAGGCGCGGCCTTCGTCCAGCAGCGGATCGCACTCGGGCAGCACCAGCAGCGCCGGCGCCACGCCGCGGTGGTCGGGCGCCAGCAGCGGCGCGAAACGCCAGTCGAGGCGGTCGCGCTCGTCGCGCAGGTACTGGCGGTAGAACCAGTCGATGGTCTCGCTGTCGAGCAGGTAGCCGTGGCCATAGCGCTGGTGCGAGGGCGTGTCCTGGCGCCCGCCCAGGCCCGGGTAGCACAGCACTTGCAGGCACGGCTGCGGCAGCGCCGGGTCGTCGCGCGCGGCCAGCGCCAGCATGGCGCCCAGGGTGCCGCCGGCGCTGTCGCCGCCGATGGCGATGCGCGCGGTGTCCAGTCCGAGCGCCGCGCCGTGCGCGCCGAGCCAGGCCAGCGCGTCCACTGCGTCGTCGGCGGCGCACGGGAAGCGGTGCTCGGGCGCCAGCCGGTAGGCCACCGACAGCACCGCGCACGGCGTGCGCGCGGCCAGCGAGCGGCACAGCGAATCGTGCGAGTCCAGGCTGCCCACGGTGAAGCCGCCGCTGTGGAAATGCAGCAGCACCGGCAGCGGCGGCCCCGCGTGCGCCGCGCGCGGCGCGAACAGCCGCGCGCCGATATGGCCGCCGTCGCGCGTGGGCAGCGTCAGCGTTTCCACGCGCGCCAGCGGCACTGGCGGCAGGTCGAGCGCGCCGGACGCGTCGTCGAATTCGCGGCGCGCCCGGGCCGGCGTCAGGTGATGGATGGCGGGGCGCTTGCCGCTGGCGGTGGCGCTTTCCACCATGTCGAGCAGCGCTTCGAGGTCGGGATGCAGTGGCATGGGAAATCGGGTCCGTGGAATGGTGGAGCGGCGGCGCGGGCGCTCAGGCGGCCGGCGCCGCCAGGGCGTCGTGCCGATGCGCCGGCGGGGCGGCCTGCGGCGCGGGCGTGCCGCCGTCGCGCGCGATCTGGCCGTTCTCGATCTTGATCACGCGGTCGGCCACGCCGAAGTAGCGGTCGTCGTGCGAGATCACCAGCACCGCCTTGCCCTGCGCGCGCAGCTCGGGCAGCACCTCGCGGTAGAAGATCTCCTTGAACAGCGGGTCCTGGTCGGCCGCCCATTCGTCGAGCACCAGCACCGGGCGCCGCTCCAGGCAGGCCACGATCAGCGCCAGCCGCTTGCGCTGGCCCTGCGACAGCGCCTGCGTGGTGAAGCGCCCGGCGCGCACGCTGACCTTGTGGCCGAGCTGGAAGCGCTCGATCAGGCGGTTGGCCAGCGCCTCGTCGCGCGGGTCGTGCGCCAGCAGGGTCTCGAACAGGTGGAAATCGGAGAACACCGCGGAGAACAGCGCGCGGTAGTCCGCCAGGTGGGCCGGGTCGACCGCCGCGCCGTTGTGGCGCGCCTCGCCGGCCAGCGCCGGGTAGAGCCCGGCCAGCAGCTTGGCCAGCGTGGTCTTGCCGCTGCCGTTGCCGCCCACCAGGAACACGATCTCGCCGGCGCGCAGCTCCAGGTCGAGCGGGCCCAGCGCGAAGAAGCTGTTCTCGGCCTCGTGGAAATAGCGGTGGCTGGCGCCGGCCAGCGCCACCGAGACGAACGGCGCCGCGGGCAGAGCGCGCGCGGGCGCTTCCGGCTCGGTGTCGGCGCCCAGCGCCTCGATGCGCGCGTAGGCCAGGCGCCCCATGCTCAGCGCCGGCAGCGCGTTGAGCAGCGACTCCAGCGGCGACATGATGTACAGGAACATGATGGTGAAGCCGGTCATCACCGCCGGCGCCAGCGGCGTGGCGCGCGGCATGAACAGCACGCCGCCGATCACCGCGAAGAACAGGAAGCTGCCGAAGCCCAGCGCCACGAAGAAGATCGACAGCCCGCGCGTGCGCGCGCCGCGCACCGCCTCCAGCGAGGCTTCCAGCCCGTCGCGCAGGAAGCTGTGCTGCTTGTCCTGGTTGAGTTTGAGCTCGCGCGCGCCCGCCACCAGCGCCTTGAACTGGCCATGCAGCACGTCCTGCGCGGCGCTGGCCTGCTTCAGGTGCACCAGCGCGCGGCGGTGGTTGCGGTGGTAGAACCACGAGCCCGCCAGGATGATGGCGCAGGCCACGGCGAAGGTCTGCCACGACAGCCACGCCAGGTAGCCCAGGCAGCCCAGCACCACCATCGCGTTGGTCAGCACCACCGGGATCACCGACAGGCCGTTGGCCACGTGGGTGCTGTCGTCGGCCAGCGCGGCCTGCACGCGCGCGTTGCCGGTCTGCTCGATATGCGCGTAGGGCGCGCCGATGAAGCGCGCGCAGATCTGCGCGCGGATGCGCGCCAGCGCGCTCTGGCTGACCTGCACGAACAGCGTGGAGGCCAGCGTGCGGCACGCCAGCACGGCCAGCGCCAGCGCCGCGAACGGCAGCGCCAGCCGCGCGGCCTCGGCGCCCTGCGTGGCCAGCACGCGGTTGATGACCGCGATCATGCCCACCGAGCACAGGCCGGCGGCCAGACTGGCCGCGGCGGCCAGGACGATGGTGAGGCGCAGCTTGCGCGGCAGGGAGGAGAGAAGCGTCATGGGGTCGCGGAGGTGGCGGAAGGTGGCGGGCACTGCTGGATAGACGCGCGGCGCGCGGCGAAAGTTAGCGGCGGCCGCGCATCGCCCGCGCGGCGGCGGCGCCTTAAATTTCCGGCGGCGCGCTTCGTCACGGTGACGTGGGCGGCCTTGCCGGCATGGCCGCGCCGTCACGTCAGGAGATCCGATGATTGCTTCGCTGGCCCCGTTCTTCGCCGGGGCCTTGCGCCCGTTCGGCGAGCGCGTGGGCGTGGCCGCCGCCGCGCGGCCGGCAGCTCCGGCCGGCGGCGCGCCGTGGCAGGGCGCCTTCGGCCAGCCGCAGGCGCGCGACTGCCTCGCGCGGCAGGCGCGCGCGCTGGGCTGCGGCGACCTGCGCGCGCTGGCCGCCGCCTGGTTCCGCGACTACACGCTGGCGCTGCTGCCCAGCGCGCTGGTGGCGGCCGCGCTGCTGCGCCGGCAACTGCCGTTCGACGCGCCGCAGGCAATCTGGCACGGCGCGGCCGACGGCCTGCTGGCCTGCCTGCTGCTGCCGGACGAAGGCGAATGCCGGCAGGCGCCGCTGCCGGACCTGCTGGCGCCATTGGTGAACGCGCATCTGCCCGGCGTGGTGGCGGCGCTGTCGGCGGTAGCGAAGGTGTCGCCGCGCCTGCTGTGGTGCACGGGCGGGGTCGCCGCGGCCGGCGTGGCGCGGCAACTGGCCGCGCATCCGGCGCTGGGCGCGCCGGCGCGCGCGGAAGTGGCGGCGTGGATCGGCCAGGCGGTGTCGGACGGCGGCATCGCCAATCCGTACCACGGCGCCTTCCGGCCGGGCAGGGAGCCCGGCACGCCGGGCGTGGCGCCGCTGCGGCGCATCTGCTGCCTGAACCACCGGCTGCCCGGCGAGGGGCACTGCGGGACCTGTCCGCTGCCGCAGGCGCGCGCGGGGAAAATGGAAGCCGTCGCGCAGACGGTCCCGGTGGCGGCCCGCTGATGCCGCGCCTGTCCGGCGTTATTCAGCGGCGCTATTCAGATTTCGGATCCTTCCACCTCATCGGCACCGGCATCGCCGCGCGCCGATGCGCCTGCCGGCGCGCGGCGGCAGGCGCGGAACTGGCGCCACTGCCGCCACAGCAGCCGCGCGGTGACGCCGACCGGCACGGCCAGCCCCAGCCAGCACAGCCAGTCCCAGGCGCCGTCGCCGAAGATGCCCGCCGCCAGCCCGCCCAGCGAGAGCAGGCCGAGCAGGACCGGCATCGGCCAGGTGTCGCGCATCAGGCGCCCGCCATTCCGGTCGTTCACGTCCGTGTCCTTCATGCCTGGTCCCCCGAAAGCTGCGGCGGCTGCGGCTGCGGTGCGCGCGCGCCGGCGGCGCCGCGGCGCGGCCGCTTGAGCCAGAAGATGAAGCCGGTCACGGTGGCGCCGGCGGTGATGGCCGTGAGCAGCGCCCACAGCACCTGCAGCGGCCGCCCGGCGTAGTCGCCGAAATGGAACGGCGCCGACAGCAGCAGCACCTGCAGGTACCACGGCATGCCGCGCACCGCGGCCACCTTGCCGTCGCCGGCATCGACCAGCACGATGGCGTACACGCGCTTCTGCAGCTCGGTATGGCCGCGCAGCACCACGCCGTAGTGGCGGCCCGTGGAAAACTCGGTGCCGGGATAGAACACGAAGGCCGGGTCCTTGCCAGGCACCACGGCGCGGGCCGCGTCCAGCGCGCGGTCCACCGGCACCAGCGCGCCCGGCGCGGGGCCGGGCAGGGTGGCGATCAGGTGCTGCAGCTCGGTCTTCTGCCACAGGCCGATGATGAGCGGCGAGAACGACAGGAAGGTGCCGGTCAGCCCGACCACCAGCGCCCACACCATCACCACGATGCCGAACAGGTTGTGCAGGTCGGCCTGCACCACGCGCACCGGCTTGCCGAAGCGCAGCAGGCCGAAGGCCAGCTTGCGCATGAACGGGCCGTACAGCACCAGCCCGCTGACCAGGCTGGCCACCAGCAGCACGCCGATGAAGCCGATGAAGAACTGGCCCGGCAGGCCCAGGAACAGGTTCAGGTGCAGCTTGAGGATGAAGCCGCTGAAGGTCTCGCCGGGCGGGCCGGGCTTGCGCGTGGCGCCGGTGGCGGCGTCGAACTGGACGGTGGCGCCGTTGCGCAGCCTGGGCTCGCCGGGCGGGCCGACGCGCACGCCCACGGCGTCGGGGTCGTCGTCGCTGAACGAGACCGACTTGGGCGCCCAGCCGGGCCTGGCGGCGCGCGCCGCGTCCACCAGCGCCTGCAGCGGCGGGCGCGGCGCGCTG
>NZ_AQPL01000220.1:0-3300 GCF_000395345.1 Cupriavidus sp. WS
CGGCCGCCACGCTGCCGTGGTGGTCCTGGCCCAGCATGGCATCGATGTCTTCATGGAAGATCAGCAGCAGGCCGGTCACGCACAGCACCAGCAGGTTCAGCGTGCACAGCAGGCTGGTCCAGCGGTGGATGGCGTACCAGATGCGCAGCGTAGGCGCTTTCATGGGGGTCCTTTCTTATGCGTGCCGGTGCGCTGCCGCCGGCCCGTCCGTCGCCGGGCGGGCCGCGCGGTGCTTACCAGCGGTAGCTCAACGTGCCCACCACGGTGCGGTTGCGGCCGTAATAGCAGTTGGTGGCGCTGTCGCAGGCCGCCACGTAGGTCTTGTTGAACAGGTTGTTGACGTTTACGCGCAGCGTGTAGTGCTTGGCGATGGTGTAGCTGGCCGCCAGGTCGACCAGCGTGAACGACGGCACCGAAATCGTGTTGGTGGCATCGAAGCTGCCGCCCACGTAGCGCACGCCGCCGCCCAGCCACACGCCGGCCAGCGGGCCGCCGGAGAGGCGGTAGTCGGCCCACAGCGAAGCCATGTGCCTGGCCACGTAGGGCGGCACCTTGCCGGCATTGGGCGCGCCCGGGCCGGCCTTGGTCACTTCGGCATCGGTGTAGGTGTAGGACGCCAGCACGTTGAAGTTCGACGTCACCGCCCAGGTGCCTTCCAGCTCGATGCCGCGCGAGCTCACCTCGCCGATCTGCGAATAGAAGCCGTTGACCGGCGCGGTGGTCAGCACGTTGCGCTGGGTCAGGTCGAACAGCGAGATCTGCGCGAAGCTGCGCGAGTTGGCGGGCTGCCACTTGACGCCGGCCTCGTACTGGCGGCCGGTGGTGGGCTCGGGCGTGCCGCCGCCATAGATCAGCGTGCTGATGGCGGGCTCGAACGAGGTCGAGTAGCTGACGTACGGCGACAGGCCGAACGGACCTTCGTACAGCAGGCCGGCGCGGCCGGTGAAGCGGCCATCGTCGGTCTTGGTGGTGGAGGTGGCGTTGGTGGCGATGGTGCGCGTGTCGGTGTTGACCTTGGCCTTGTCGTAGCGGCCCGCCAGCTGCACCACGAAGCGCTTGTCGATCTTGACCTGGTCCTGCAGGTAGAAGCCGACCTGGTCGCGCGTGGTGTCGGTGTCGGTCTGGTAGGCCGGGCGCACGAAGTTGCCGTAGACCGGGTTGAACACGTTGAGCGCCGGCTCGTTGGCGCTCTGGCCGAACAGGCGGTCGAAGGTGGAGCGCTGGTAGTCCACGCCCACCAGGAAGGTGTGGTCGAAGATGCCGTGCGAGAGCTTGACCTGGGCCTGGTTGTCGATCGTAAACAGGCTGTACGACTCGTTCGAGATCAGGCCGATGCGGCGCAGGTTGAACGGGCCGGTGGTGTAGTTGGTCAGGCCGCCGTTGCCGCCGATGTCCTCGTAGCTCACGTGCAGGTGGGCGTAGCGCAGCTTCTGGCGCACCGTCAGCACATCGTTGAAGCGGTGCGAGAACTCGTAGCCGACCATGTACTGCTCGCGCTTGAACAGGTCGAAGTCCGGCTCGCCGGTAAACAAGTCGGTGGGGATGCGCTGGCCGTTGCCGAGCCGGCTGACCGTGCCCACCGCGGGCAGGAAGTTGCCGCTGTTGCCCGAGCGGTCCTTATAGGCCTGCGCGTAGAGCGTGAAGTTGGTGGCGTCGGTCGGGCGCCAGGTGATCTGCGGCGAGATGAACAGGCGGTTGTCGTCCACGTGCGGGGTCTGCGTGCCGCTGTCGCGCGCCAGCGCGGTGACGCGGTACAGCAGCTTGCCGTCCTGGTCGATCGGGCCGGTGAAGTCGCCGGAGACTTCCTTGCGCGCGTTGTTGCCCACGCTCACGTTGAGCTCGTGCTCCGGGGTGTCCTGCGGGCGCTTGCTGACCTGGTTGATCATGCCGCCCGGCGAGCTCTGGCCGTACAGCACCGAAGCCGGCCCGCGCACGATGTCGATGCGCTCCAGGCTGTAGGGCTCCAGTTCCCAGCCGCCGTAGCCGCCGGAGTGGGGCAGCTTCAGGCCGTCCCAGTACTGGCCCTGCTGCGAGGCCAGGAAGCCGCGGATCAGGTAGTTGCCGCGGCGCGTGTCGTAGATCGGCTCGGTGCGCACGCCGGCGGTGTAGCGCAGCGCCTCCTCGACCCGCTCCGCGCCCTGGGCGCGGATCTGGTCGGACGTCACCACGCTGATGGACTGCGGCGTCTCGGCGATGGTCGCGTCGGTCTTGGTGGCCGATACCGTGTTCCTGGCCCCGTAGACCGGCGCGGCGGCGCTGTCGGCGCGCACGCTGACCGCCGGCAGCTGCGCCTCGCCCGAGGCTGCCGTGGTGGTGGCGCCGGACTGCGCGTGCGCCATCTGCGCCGATACCGCCAAGGCCAGCGCGCTCAGCGCAAGATGTCGGTGATTGGCCTGCGCCCTGCGCGACCCGACCGATTTGCCCGTTTTCATGTTTCTCCCCTAAGTCAAAAATCATCGCGGCGGCGGCGCGCGGCGCCGCGTGTTCCGCGATGGCGAAGCAGCACGCCACACGGCGCGCAAAACCCGCTGGAGGGCCGGGCCCGCGCCTGGCGGCCGGGCGGCCCGACAGATGGGCACGCCCCGGCGGGCCGGGCCGGTTCTGCGGCGGCGCGGCCTGCGGGTGGTCCCTGGAATTCCGTGATGGCCGCGATTGGCGATGGGGAGCCGGTGCGGCCCGCCCCGACGGCGCCGGCCCGCCTGCGAGGCAGGGCGGGCCGGTCCGGTGGCGCCTTGGCGCCGGGCGGTCATATCGACCGCAATTCTAAATGCAAATCATTAGTATTCGCATCCGAATTTTCGTTTTTACCCTACTCCGTCAGCAGGGTTGTGGTTTGCATGCCATTGCCCGCGCCGCCGGCAGTGGCATTGCCGGGGGCCTGCCGGTCCGGCGCCAGCGCGGCCAGCGCCTCGACCAGGCGGGCATCGCGCACGATGGCGTGATGGTCCACGCCGTCCAGCACGGCCTCGCGCAGCGGCGCGCCCTGCCATTGCGCCAGCCGCGCGGCGGCCCCGGCGCGGCCGGCGCGCCACCACACCGCCAGCGGCGCGCGCACCGGCGGCAGCGCGCGCAGCGCCCCGGCCAGCGTGCCCAGGCGGTGGGCCGCCAGGAACATCTGCGCCAGCTCGTCGGCGCCCAGCGCCTGCTGCCGCGCCGGCGCGCCGGCCATCAGCGGCGCCAGCAGGGCGCGCACGGCCGCGGCGTCCGGCTCCGCGTCCATGTCCACGTCCGCGCTGGCCGGCATCGGCAGCGGCGGCGCGTGCGGCAGCATGCGGCGGGCAAAATCGGCCAGCGCGGCCC
>NZ_AQPL01000221.1:0-879 GCF_000395345.1 Cupriavidus sp. WS
AAAATCGGCCAGCGCGGCCCGCCAGCGCGGCGCCGGCGCCGTGGCGCCGGCATCCGGCTGCGGCACGAACGGATCGACCAGCACCAGCCACTGCACCTGCTGGCCCTGCGCCTCCAGCTCGCGCGCCATCAGCGTGGCCAGCGTGGCGCCGAGCGACCAGCCCAGCAGCAGGTAAGGCCCCTGCGGCCGCGCCGCGCGCAGTTCGCGCACGTAGTCGCGCGCCATCGCCTCCAGCGAGGCGTCGCGCCAGTCCGGGTCCAGCAGCATGCGCGACTGCAGGCCGTAGACGGCGCGCCCGGCGCCGAGGCGGCGTGCGATCTCGTCGTAGTCGAACAGCGTGCCCAGCGCCGCGTGGACGCAGCACAGCGGCGCCGGCGCGGCGCCGGCCGGGCCTTGCGCCAGCACGCGCAGCGCGGCCGGCGGCGTGGCGCCGGCCACCGGCGCGGCGGCGGCGTCCGGCAGCAGCTCGCCGATGGTCGGCGTGCGCATCAGGTCGCGCAGCTTCAGCGCCAGCCCCAGCGCCTTGTTGGCGCGCACGCGCGAAATCACCTTGAGGCTCAGCAGCGAGTCGCCGCCCAGCTCGAAGAAATGGTCGTCCAGCCCGACCCGCTCCACGCCCAGCACCTCCTGCCATACCTGCGCCAGCCAGCGCTGTGCCTCCGTGCGCGGCGCCACGTAGGGCCGCTCGCCCTCGGCGGCGGGCGTGGGCAGCGCGCGGCGGTCTAGCTTGCCGTTGGGTGTGAGCGGCAGCGCGGCGAGCGCGACGAAGGCGGCGGGGACCATGTAGTCGGGCAGTTGCTCGGCCAGCGCCGCGCGCAACGACGCTATGTCGATGGTGCTGCCTTCCGCTGGCGCGACATAGGCAGCAAGCCGTGCGCC
>NZ_AQPL01000222.1:0-28292 GCF_000395345.1 Cupriavidus sp. WS
CACAAAAAATCTGACAGGTTCAGTCGGCGATATTTCATGGCATCCGTTCCGTTTTATTCCTGACGGCGCACCGGAATCATCATTGCGGCCGGTGAATGCCTGCCCCGGGTAAAACTTATCGGGACATGCGCCACGCTCAATCAGGATAATCGGTGGCGTCCGAAATTTCGCGCCATGCGGCCAGATCCCTCTCCACCGCGGCCAGTTTCTGGAGTGCAAGGCCGTTCGCAATCTTTCCCGCGAACAGATGCAGCGGGGGCTCGGACGCGCCGGCGGCTTGAACGATCATCGAGGCCAGCTTGTCCGGATCCCCGGCCTGCTTTCCAGCCATCTCATCCAGGTGCACGTCGAGCAAAGCCTGTGCGGCGGTGTATTCCCGAATGTTGTGCTGTGCGATGACCAGCGAGCCCGACGACAGGAACTCGGTACGAACAGGCCCCGGATAGACCAGGGTTGCCTTGATGCCGAATTCCGCAACCTCGGCCGCGAGCGCTTCCGTAAGCCCCGCAAGAGCGAACTTGGTGGCCGCGTAGATGCCCCATCCTGCATAGCCGCCCTGAAAGCCGGCAATCGAACCGACATTGAAGACGTGCCCGCCGCGCTGCCGACGCATATGAGGCAGTACGTGGCGGAGGACATGCGCCGGCGCGAAGACGTTGACTTCAAAGTTGCGACGCAATTCCTCGTCGGATATTCCCTCCAGGGTGCCTTGCAGGCCATAGCCGGCGTTGTTGACGACGGCATCGATCCGCCCGAATCGGGAAATGGCTTGCGCGATGCTGGCCTGCACGCTGCGTTCATCGACGAGATCCACCTGTACAGGCAGAAACGTATCCGAAGCGGGTCCGATCAGATCGACGAGCGAAGCCAGCGTGCGCGAGGTGGCAACCACGTTGGCGCCGCCGTCCAGAAGCTTGCGCACGAGCGACAGGCCGATTCCTTTCGAGGCGCCGGTGACAAACCAGGTTTTCTCATTTTGACTCATGGTGGTCCTAGTAAATGGGGGGATTGGGGGGATTGGATAACAGCGGCGAAACCGCAATGGGCGCGGCATGGCAGTGCCGCTGCGGTATCTGGCCGCGATCACGGATAGCGCATGAAAGAAAGGCGGTCGCGGCGCTGGCTGACCAATTATCTTCCCCCACCCCATCCATCGCGATGCACGATCGGCGATTAATGATGCACAAAAATCCGAATCCACTTGAAGAACAATCCTGACGCCCTTGGCCATCGGCGGCCGTCGCAGGCTCGCTTGTCCTTGTCCAACATTCGGATTTTTGTGCACTAACTCCGGAAGAACAGACAGCTCAACCAGGCTGGTTTACCGGATAGTGCGGATAGCTGCCGGCGTTGGAACCACCTCTCGCCCAATCCACGTGGACGATGGATGGTGACACGCCGCAAACATACGCTCCGGCTCGGGCAATACCATCTGTCGGAGGTGAAGATCCGGCGGCATGGCGCGCACAACCGTCAACGGTCTGAGCCGGTGGCCGCGATGCGTCGGATGGATGCATCCAGGACTTACCGGATATCCATACCGCCACGCCACCTGTCAGGCAGTCTTTTCATCAACATCCTTCCGACTGGAGATACATCATGAAATACAAGACTCTGGGCAACACCGGCCTGCTCGTGTCCCGCCTGTGCCTGGGCACCATGACGTTTGGCGACGGCAGCGGCATCTACAAACACATCGGCGCGTCCGGACAGAAAGAGGCCGACGATCTCGTCAAGGCCGCCCTGGAGGCAGGCGTAAATTTCTTCGACACCGCCGATGTCTACTCCAATGGCGCCAGCGAACAGGTGCTGGGCCATGCCTTCAAGAATCTTGGCATTGCGCGCAAGGACTTCGTCCTCGCCACCAAGGTGTACAGCCGCATGGGCCAGGGGCGCAACGACGTGGGCGCGTCGCGCGGGCACATCATGGACGCCGTCGAAGCAAGCCTGAAGCGGCTGCAGACCGATCATATCGACCTGTACCAGATCCATGCCAACGACATCGTGACGCCGGTGGAAGAGACGCTGCGCGCGCTCGACGACCTGCTCCGGCAGGGCAAGATCCGCTATATCGGCGTCTCGAACTGGCAAGCCTGGAAGATCGCTCGTTCGCTGGGGATCTCCGGGCATCTGAACTTGGCACGCTTCGAGACTTTGCAGGCCTACTACTCGCTCGCTGGCCGTGACCTCGAACGAGAGCTTGGCCCGTTGCTGGAAGCGGAGAAGATTGGCCTGCTGGTCTGGAGCCCACTCGCCGGCGGCCTGCTCTCCGGCAAGTTCAACCGCAACAACCAGAAACCCGAGGATTCGCGACGCTCCGAGTTCGACTTCCCAATCGTCGACCGGGAGAGGGCCTGGAACATCATCGACGCCCTCGTACCCATCGCGCAGGCCCACGGTTGCAGCCCGGCGCGCGTCGCGCTTGCCTGGCTGCTGTCCCGGCCAGTCGTTACCTCCGTGATCATGGGCGCGAAACGCATGGACCAGCTCGAGGACAACCTCGCGGCTATCGACCTGAAGCTGACCGAGGATGAATTGCGCCAGCTCGACGAAGTCAGCACGCTGCCGCCGGAGTATCCAGGCTGGATGTTGAATACCCAAGGTGCCGACCGGCTGGGCCCTGTCGATCTGTGGTCAGCGGCCAGCGCCTCCTGAGGCCTGCGCGAGCATCTCACGCCGCCATCTTTCAACCGAGTGCGAGCCGCTTATGGCTCGGACTCTGATCTCGAACGAAAGCACCTTCGTGACCGGCCCGGACTTCCTGGCCGACGGTGGCTATACGCTTTGAAGCCACACCATATCCAGGTCAAGTCTCCGAGTCCTTGTGACTTGGCCTGAAGGTACCGGTAGGCGATACCGTCACGTACATCCCTTCGCAGTCAGAAGCCCTGTAAATCTTGGAGTTGGGCTTGAGGACGCGCAATGCAGCGTCGGGAAATACGAGGCTTTCCTCCTGTTTCTTGACGGCATTTACCGTCAGGGACCAGGAGACCTGCTGATGCCCGGAAAGCCGCATGAAATCATGCTTTCCAGAGGAGACTTTTACCGTCAAAGACCGGTTTGGTCTCAATAGTAAACGGGAGGGTCTTAATCCGGCCTCCGGTTCTTACCGCCACTTTTACCGCCAACCTGTTCCGCTGGCCGGCGATAGCCACCGATAGCTGCCGTGACGTATTTCTTGTTAAATCAACATGTTACGGCGGTTTCTCGATAGCTGACGATAGTCCCCGAAGGACCTTAAATCACTCCCACTCGATTGTCAATGGCACCGCGGAGAGCGCTGTGCTGCAAGGGTTTCGGGTTGACGCTGAGGGCTTGGTACCGTCAGAAATACCGACGGGTGAGTCTTGCTTAGATGAGGCTACCTGAGTGGTTTCATGTAGGCCCATATCGACTCATCAAACCAATCGAGTCCCCCGGCCGCCCCTTAACCGTCCCACGAAGGACGTGACAGGGGTCTTCCAACAGGAAAATCCACTCCGAAGATCAGAGTCCAGCGGTATCAGCGGCGACTTTCACCGATGTTCTGACGGTATCAGAAATGGCTTCTTCAGAGGGACTTACGGTATCGGCACGAAGAAAGTGTCCATGCTTTGGCGGATTAGCTTCTGCAGCAACCTGAGTCCCCCAACCCGATACCGGTGAGTCAGTACCAAGTCGTCCCATCGCGTGCCACCAAAGCCCACCGACACGCTCCTCTGATCCGCGAAGAACTCGCTCGTTGACCAAGGCTCGCCATCGAATTGTTCCTTGGAATGGCGAACCCATTGCGGCAGACGCGAAACTTCAATTGCTTCCCTCACAGCGCTTGGGGATAACTAGCACTAGCAGCTCGGCAAACCTAGCCTCTCAGGCTTTCCACCAAACCAGGGATGCTAACCGCGACCTCCCCACTCTCGCCAAACAACAAACCATCGCCACCCGGTGTCACGTAAGCTCGCGAAAGCACGCTGTGAGGCAGCTCCCTCAGCGTCGCGACGTCTTGCGGGTCAATGCGCAGCACTCGCCCGTTACTGTACACGAGCTCCAGCACATGAGCCGTTGCCAAATACCGCGCCGACACAGCATGAGGCGCCTCTAACGCCTGATAGCCACGCGCCAACGCCTGTTCGTAACTCCGACGAGAGATTCTGGTTGCCATGTGCTCGACACCTCATCAGCTATTTTTGCCTACCGACTCGAAACGACATTGCCAGATCATCTGTGTTGCTGACATTCACGCAGATAATTGACTAACAGCAACATCATTTCGTTGGTAGACAGCTTGCCCGCCCGCCTCAGCGCAATCAGCAAATCCTGCACATGGCCTGACTGCACCTCGTCTCCCGAAAGGCAGGTCACTGTATTTGCCCAACTATCCATCGCGGTGGGGACATAAGTCACATTGCAGCGTCGGGCAAGATCTTCAATGAAATACGCTACGTCCGTGGTCGGGATAGCCGAAACGAGATGAACTGGCGAGACTTCACTGAATTTAGTCATACACGGCGCGTCTCACATTACGTCGATGTATTGATGAATCCGAGCCACCAGCGCATCAAAATCTGGCTGACCCTGGTAATACAGCGCTTGCGTCTTGCGGTACTCCAACGCAAAGCGCTCACGTTGTGCAGCGTCAGCAAGGACAAAGGCCTGGTTTCGTGCAATCACCTGCTCATCACCGCTCCGAAAGCGCTGCGCCTTGCGCTCTTGGTAGGCCGGTTCCCGCATGAATGCCTGCACCTCCTCCAAACCCAGAAGGCAGTACACGTCATAGTAGTGCCGAAGGAAATTTCCCGGAAACGCCTCCGACTCACCCAAGCGACGGTACTTGGTGGAAATTGTCTGAAGCTTCTCGACGAAAGTGTGCGTCGGCGCATAGCAAGGTACCGCGACTGCACGGTTGTCGAACACGTCTACGCCGCGATCTCTGGCAACATCGAAAGCCCATGACGAGATCGTGACAGCTCGATTGGGCGCCGTGTCGTCAAACCCAAGCTCCAACAAAACTCCATCTTTGACGCCTACCAATGCCGATACGCGCGGCGTGTATATCAAGCGGATGCCGGCGCTGCGCATCTTGTCGTCGTCAAATTGCGTGTCGCGCTCAACGTTACCGATGCCTGGGATACGGATACGCGCCGCCAGTTCGTCGTAATACGTACGGCGCGAAAGGACGTGCGCTGGCTTGTCTTGATTGCGCCCCGTCTTCACATCCATGTCGGCGGGCGGCTCGATGCGAATGTCGATGTCTTCGGAAAAACGGTGGATAACGCCAAAGCCCTTCGAGAGCGACGTCCCTCCCTTTAGTTCGAACTGGAAGCCCTGTGCCTGCAAACCCCACAGGCAATGCATGATCCAGTAGTCCTTCTCGACCAACATAGGATCAAGCCCTCGTTCGTCAGCGACAAGAGCAAGCAACTGATCAAAGTCCTTCCGCGCGTGCAGGAAATCAGGCACTCATCCACTCCCGCAGGCGCTTGCGCGTCGCCACATTGCCAAAACTGTCGGTAGCCCGCTGCAGCCGGACTGAGTCGAACGAGGACAGCTTGCTGCGCGCTTGGCGCAAAACGGCATCACGATCCTCGGCCAACTCTTCAAGGTTGTTTAGCAGATCGACATACAGAAACTCGGGGGTCAGCTTCTTCGGGAAGCGCGGCTTCATTCGAAAATCGAACTGCCGGTTGCCAAGTTGGAAAACACCATGGCGCTTGTGGTTGTAGACCAGCGTGCGGTTATAGAGCTGAGTGGTACCAAGACCCACGGCGTTGTAGGCCGAGGGTGAAAACACCAAAAAGTCCTTGTCACGAAGAAAGCCCCCCACCACTTGGTCATCAGTTGGTGGCAGCGGGCCAAAGCTGGACTGCTTCGGCGCGTGGTAGAGACCCTGAGCAAGTTTTTTCAGCTTTCCTGTGGCTACCAGCTCACGGAGATGCCTATCCACTGCGGTGGACAGACGTGCCAGGTCCTCGCGCCGATAGACACGACCGGCTTGCAACTCATCCGCAAGATGAGCTGCGGCCCCTCGAAGGGGCTCAACGGCAGATAGAGTAGCTGTAGGCACGTCTAATTTCTCATTGAAGTTTCATGCATTTTATCGCATTCTACCGACTACGTCAGCCCCCAAAAAATGTATCCAACGGGTCACCGTCAATCCCTTGCACCTTCTGTTGGCCAAATCCTTATCTCGGAGGAGCGCGTTAGCCGCGCTCGACTTATCTCCAAGTATGAGTTGGGCCCTACTCAGAGCAGCCGCAGAGCTTGTCCAACGATAGGCCCTCCTGTGGCATCCAGGCTTTGCGCTGGAAGAGGTCACGAACCCGCAGTGCCAGGCCGGCGCCTAGCCATTGCGCGGCGCTATCAGTGAGAACTTCTGCGACGGAAAGTTCGCGTTCGATACCGAGGTCCAGGAGCAATGCGTAAAGATGTTGTTCCGGCTGCAGGACATGCCCCGAGGTCTCGAGCAGCCGTGCTGCGAGGTCTGACGCAATACCTACTCCTTCGCGGTCCAGGTCACCGAAGTAGACGATAGAGCTGGCGCCGGTACGTTCAACAGCTTGCGCCACCGCTTTGGGCGTTTTCAGAACCGCCTCGCCCACGCCGTAGGCCACCGAGCAGTAACGAAACACGCGGTCGTTCCAGCGGACGATCGATTCGTAGGTGTGCAGATTCTCGACTAGTAGCAGTGGCCCGGTGGCGCCTGCACAGTCCTCGCGTGCTAGTGGCGGCTCGGGGTTGTAGGCGCCGATAACCGAAAGAGGTAGTCGCTCCCACATCAAGTCAGCGCGAACGATCCCTTTCAGGGCTTTCTCGTCGCCGAAGATTTGCAGCGCGCGCTCACGGTACGGAATCAACAACTCCAGCTTGCCGCGTCGCTCGATGATAAAGCGGTTGATGAGCTCGAGCTTCTCGAGCATGTCGGTACGAGTCACGTTGACCGCAAACGACAGGGCCGGAACCCAGCTCACGTGTGTGAAGCTGCGGCGAGACGCTACCGTTCTCTGCAGCATGAGCCGTCGAGGCAGGGCAGGTGTCCCGGCACGGTCCCACTCAGTAGTCGAACGGGCGAAACTCAGAAAACCGGTGAGTTGCAATTCCTCTAGGTGAGCGAGGAGCACCGCGCGGCGGCGGGCGAACTCGACCTCCGGGCACAAGCGCTCCATCGCTTGCAGGCAATCGGCCAGCAGCACCACTTTGCTAGACCGCTGGTCGAACCAGTCGCGCAGTTTTTCCAGAGAACTCATGTGGTGACGGCACCGGGCTTGAATGTGTAGTCGGCCAAGGACAAGTGGCGGCGACCGGTGACGCTGTTTTGGTGCGTCTTGGCCAGACGCAGGAAGCGTCGAAACACGCTCAGTGGCTCGGTCTCCTGAATACCCGTGGCTATGACAAGCTGCAGGCCCATCGAGTCCGCCAGGCCAATGATGATTTGCCACACGGCGCGCACGGTGGCCTTGGCGAACGGATTGTCCAAGATAAGCACCCCGCCCTCGGCGGCCTTGGTCTGCTGGCGCTGTTCGGAGCGAAGCCGGGCGAGCACAAAATACAGCAGGATGGCCATCGCGATGCCCTCCGCGCCGGACTTCGAGAGTTTTTCCACTGGCACGTATTGCTCGTCAGCAACGTCGACGACCTTCAGAATCTTCAGTCCCAGGCGTTCGTTGGCCAGGGCCATGATGGCGTGGGTCGCCAGCGCCGCGCCGGTGTCGTACTTGCGGCCCTCCGCGGCCATCTTGGTCAGCAGTGGGCGCAACCTCTCACGGCGAGCCTCCAGCGACATGGCCAGCACTGACTTGTGCATTGTGATGACGGTCTTGCCGGCTACGCGCGGGACGTGGTCGGGCAGCTTGTGCGTCTCGGTGGCCCGGCGCAGCAGCCCCAGCGCATCGCTGACCAATTGGGAAGCCTGGAGCACTGCGCGGTCGAAGTCCTCGTCCAGCTTGGCCAAGTCATCCTTGAGCGTATCCTCGCGCTGCCTGATGCCGTTTTCGACACGCTCGAAATCATCCAGGGCTTCTTCGAGGGTATTCCGGCGCAGGATGTCGGCGAGCTCCAGGTCCGCCTTGGCGAATTCCGCAGTCGAAGCCAGGCTGCGCACCTTCTCGAAGAGAGATTGCGCCTGCTTGAACAGCTTGCCGAGCCGGCTATCGACCGTCTTCAGCGCCAGCAGCAGTTCGCTGGCTTCGTCCGCGGCGGTCTGCGGGCTGTTGTAGCGCACCGGGTCGGGTGCGACATCTGCCAAGTCCGGCACCTCGAGTTGCAGCGGCTTCGCGGCGTTGGCGAACCGTTCCGCATCAGTACCGAAGGCACGTGCGGCATCCTTTGCGACAGCTGCCTTGATCCGGGCTTCGGCAGCATTCTCACGGGAAGCCAGTTCCTTGGCGACGCAATCGGCCAGCCTCTCGGCCAGGGCTGCATCGGTCAACGTCTCGGCGTCAGCCTCTTCATAGGTCGGAGACGCGCGCCGTTTCTTGAAGTCTGTGTGCCGGGTCTTTGCTTCGGTGTAGGCCTCGGTCCAGACTGCCAGTTCCTTGCGCAACTCCTTCATTGCAGCTTCGACGCGGGTGCGCTCAACAGCGAAATCGCGGCCAAGGAGGGCTTCGACCTCCTCTAGAGGAAGGTCAGCACCCACGGTCATGTACTGTGTATTGACCTGCTTAAGCCGTTCCTGGGTGACGGTCCGACGTGCCTGCAAGGGGGCGGTCTGTTCAAGCTCTTTGGCTCGCAGGGCCTCCAGGGCCATGTTGAAGTCCATCCGCAGCTCGGCCAGGTTGCGCGGTGTCTCTTCCAGGTCCGCGGCGGCGTCGAAGGCCTTGTCGGCATCCAGGACAGTCGCCATCTCGGTGTACAGGTCCTGTGCGGTACCGGCCTGTTTTTCGGCCAGCAGGTACTGGGCTCGCGTCGTTTCTTCCAGAGCTGCCTTATTGGTCTCGATGTCGGCGAGCTGCCCGCTGAGCAGTCTTTCTTCCCCATGGCGTTCGGCAACTGTGCGGGTCCACAGCGCAACGTGCCGTTCGTACTGGGCGACGTAGCCCTGCAGCCTCGAATGTGCCCGGTCGGCCAGACGGATGCACTCGTTCAAGTCCTTGGCCTGCCGCTGGGCATCGGCTGCCCTGCCATTTTCTTCCCGCGCGAGGTTGTCCAGGCCCGCGAGCTCAACGGCCAGCTCCTTGGCATGGGCCAGGCTTTGCTCCTTGGCACTGGCCAGGGCGGCAAGCCGGGCGGCGCCATGGTCGGCAAGATAGGTCAGGAGCTTGCGTTGCTCCTGCTGGGCCGTGGACACCGTCGAGCGGGCGGTGTTGCGCCGCTGTGTGGAGCTCTCCAGCATCGACTCAAGATGCGCACCCTTACGCTGTGCTGCCGCGTAGTTGAACTGGCTGGCATCGGCCGGACCTAGCACGACGCGCCCGTCGGCCGCGAATGTGGCCGGTCGGTCGATGGCCACGCTGACGACGACTGGCCTGGACACCTGGGGTAACTGAGCAAGGTGCTTCTGCACCACGTCAAGTTGGTCCGCGGTGGCCACGGCCACACCCTGGAAACGTGCAGGGTCGCTCTCAAGCACCCGTCGCGCCTGGTCTTCGTCCGGTAGCACCTGCGCCAAGTACACCGGGAACGCTTGCACGCCCTTGACGCTGGCGCTGGCCAGCGCGCGCACGACTCGGGTGACTTCTGGGTCGCGGCCGGCCAGCTGCGTTTCGCGGATGCTGCGCGCGTCCTCGTCGAGGCGACCGTGGTCGAGCTCGGCCTGCGACAGCTCCTCGTGCAGTCGCAGGATATGGGCTCCGACCAGGCTCGGCAGCACCTCGGAGTCCGGGTCGGCCACTTCTGCGCCGAGAGCGCGGCACATGACTTCGCTTTGTCGAAGTTGTTCCTGGATGGTCAGGCCGGCTGTCAGCTTTTCATCGCAGCGTCGTGCTTCGACCGTGGCTTCCGTCTGTTGCGCGGCCAGTGCGGGTTTCTTGTTTAGATGCTCAGCGGCTCGGGCCGACGCAGCGGCAGCAACGCCCTCCAGTTGTTCCTGGGTCGCGCGAAGTTCTGTCAGGTGCTGCGCATGCCGGGCAACGGCGGCATCTCCAGTCTCACCCTCAAGGAGCAGTTGGGCTTGGACCAGCGACTGTCGCTCCTGCACTTCGCGTGCGAGATTTGTTTCTGCGGCTACACGGGCTACCTGGGCTTGTTCGCGCTGCTGGCTGTAGCGCGCGGCCTTCTGGCCCAGTTGCTTGATGTCCTCATTCGCCTGCTTCTCCAGTGCGCGCGCCTCCTGCGATTGGCGCAGGGCGGCGCTGCGGGCACGCGTGAGACCTTCCAGCAAGAGCGCGGCCTTGCGGCGATAAATGTTGCGGATGGGCGCGACTTCGCCACTGGCCCGGTCGATGGCTTCTGCCAGCTCCTGGTCGGTGCGCGTGAGCAGCCGAATCTCGCTGCGCAGCTCTGCGGCGTTCAACAGGCGCAGTTCGGTTTCAGTACGTCCGACCGCCGCGGCACCGTCCTTGACAGCAGCTTCAGCCGACTTCTCTGACCGGTAGTGTTGCTCCAGCGTCAGGGCTTCGATAGATTTCGCTGCGGCCCGCATCACGAGGTCGCTGGCCATGGCTCGGCCGTTCAAGGCGATGTCTTCCCCCTCCTTTGCTTTCTTCAGAATCCTTTTTTCTTCGGCGCGCGCCAGCAAGGTCGCGGCGGCCGTAGCGATTTGGCGCAGCGCCAAGCGGTGCTCGGCACCGGCATCGCGGTAGGAGCGCGCCGCCGCAGCGAAGGGCATGAAAACCCCGGTGAGCTCGGTCATCTGGGCCTGAGCGTCGAGCAAAGGCTGCCGCTTGGCGAACTTCTCGCACTGTGACGACACCAGCTGGGCCACCGCGTTGGCGCGCTCGGCGTCCATCGTCAGCGTCAGGAAGCGCCGAACGAACTCACGTTCATCACGGAATGAAAGAAAGGCGTCGTCCATGCCGCCTTCCTTCTGGTTGAATTCGACCTGGCGGCTCAGTAGCTCCACGTCGATGCCGACGGCTTCGAGCGAGCGCGCCCACTCGCCCTGGTTCTGCGTGAAGTAGAAGACCTGCTCGCCGAGCGCGGCGCGCCTTTGGTGCAACCAGGTCTGCACGTCGTCACGGCTCTTGAGCGCACCGGCCTGACCACCGCGCAGATTCGGGCCTGGGATGTCTTCGATACTGAGCTGGTCCTTTTCCTGGATGAGGAAGAACCAGCGCTCGCTTTGAATCGGTTCGCTGCCGCGCTGAAGCACGACGAGCTGGCCCGTGACCACGGTGCGCGTGGGTTGCACCAAGTCTCCGGGCAACTGCCACTCGAGAGCGATGATGCCCGGCAAGCCGCCTTTGTCAAAGTAGTCCTCGAAGTGCTGGCCGGGCGTCGAGCGCGTCTGCAGGAAGTCCGCCTTGCTGGTGCGGATGCAGGAGAACAGCAGCGACAGGAAGGTAGTTTTTCCGCCCTGGTTCACCAGGTTGAAGATAGTGTGCGTGGGCTGGTCGGTGGCCTGGTCGGTGAACTCCAGTAGCAAGCCGTCGTACCACGCTAGGCGGTAGCCGGTGTTGGCCACGTAGACGCGACTGAGCTTGTTCAACGGCTTTCTCCTTGTCCCGCTTCTCTGCTCTGTGCGGCCAGCGCCTTGCGAGTGGCGTTAAAGATCCGCGAGGTTGATTCGCGCAGTTGCACTGTCATGCGCCAGTTGGCTGTGTACCGCGAGTTGGAGCCGTCGTCGTGCTCGCAGCGCACGAGGCCGGCGTCCATCAGTTGCTTGAACACCATCGCCACCAGCCCCTCGAGCGTATTGGTCGTCCGCCGCTGCTGCTCGGGGCGCGCCTCGGGCTTGAGCAGGACGCTGCGCCAACCGGGCTCGAGCTCTAGGGGCAGGCCTTGCATCGTCGCGCCGCCGGCGGCCGCCAAGTGCTGACAGACATGTTTGAGGGCAATGAGTGTCTGTCGCTCTGTGACGGGCGGGGCTTCATACATGTCGTTCTCGAGCGATTCGCCTGTGGGGTAGAACTGCGCGGCCACCGCGGTGTGGATAAGCACGATGAGCGCCTTCTCGTCGGGTTGCAGCCCTGAGCGCAAGTCGCCCAGGCGGAACGCGAAGCGGCTGTTCTCGTCGGCAGGCATGAGTACCAGGCCGCGGGCAGTCCCCGACAGCACGCTCAGGGACAGACCCAAGGCGACGTCGTCCACCAAGCGACGGAAGTCCGGGTCTTCTTCGTACAGGACCATCAGCTCGCGGTACTCCTTATCGAGGCCGGGAACGTTGCGAACCTGCAGCCCCTTGGCAATCAGTTGCGCGGCAGCCTTAGGACTGCTTTGTAGTGTCATCTTGTCGCTCTCCCTCATGTTGCGTCGGTTGTTCCATTCGCTGGGTGAACACCAACTTGCTGCCCTCGACGAGTTGGTTCTCGAAGCGCCCCTGAACTGAGGCGTCGACCGGGAACGGCGACTCGTCCCGCGAGAACGCGCGGTACATCATGAACGTCATGTACTGACGCACGAGAGGCCCCAGCCCTTCGGCCTCGGCCAAGTCCAGGATGCGCTCGATATCGGTTTGGCGGTGAGCATCGAAGTGCACGCGCAGCCAGGCCTCGGCGCGGTCGCGGTCCTCGGCGGAAAACCGCGGCAACTCGTCTTCGAGGACGAGCATCTCGCCGTCATCTTCTTGCGGGGCATCCTCTGGCGCTTGCTGCGACAGCAGCGCATTGAACACCTGCTCATAGTGGAAAAGCCGCGGTTGGCTGAGTCCGAACAGGGCATGCCCGAGGGTCTCGCTGAAGCCAAGCAGCGTGAGCTGGTCCAGCTGCAGCATCTCTGGAAGAACCGTGTCTTCCAGGTTGGGCAATCCGCCGCGGCGGCGCGTGCGGAACAGGGCCCGTGCGGCCTTGCGGTACCGCTCGCCCGCTTCGCCCACCAACTGCAGCAGCCGAGTGTTGCCCACTAGGCCGTCGTTGACCGTGCTGTGCAGACGGACGAACTTCTCGCGCGTGGTAGCGTCACGGGCAGCGTTCAAACTGTCCGTGGCGGCCTGCAGTAGGTGGTGCTCTTCCTGCACGCGGGTGTCCAAGTGCTCGCGCGCGGCCTGCAGATGCGGCGAAACGTCTTCCTTCCAACTCACGGAGTCGGGCAGGCGGCGGGCACGCAGCAGCTGGGACGCAATCTGCTCGAAGTAACGTCGCCCCTCGTACAGCGCGCGCTGGGAGGCATCAAGCGCCTGATCGACGTTGCCTCGCCGGATGAACTCTAGAAGCATCTTCTCCATCAGCGCCTGCATGTTGGCCGCGCCGAAGTCAAGCATGCCCAGGTATACGAGAAAGCCTTCGTCCGAAACCCGGAAGAAGTATTCGTCGTCTTCATCCGAGCGCTCGTAGCGCAGCAGGAAGAATGTGTGTGTCACGGTTCGTCCGTGCGCACCATCGTAGTAGTCGTAGGAGAAAGGCGCCGCCTTCTTGCCAAGGTTATTGTGAAGCGTGTCCAACACCTCCCGAGCTATGGTCTGCGCCTGCACGTCGCTCAGCTCCGACTTCATGCGCCGGACGACTTCGCTGGTGTGCGTGATGGCTTCCTGGAACGTGCGGCCCTTGCCCAGGGTGCCGCCGTCCATGATGAACAGGAGCAGCGAAAGGCTAAGGTAGTGGGTATCCAGCCCACTCCAGGCTCCGCCGCCGGCGTCGGCATGGCGAAGGCGAAGCGCCAGCTCGAACAACGGCTGCATCAGTAGCAGGTTGCGCTGCTGCTTGGCGACGTCCAGCCCGCGCACGGGACCGTCGATGGAGCTGCCATCCAGAAGAGCCCTATTGTTGTCAAGAGATGTCATCGCCAATGCAATCAAATTCCAGCTGCGTGGTGGCCCGGTGCTCGCTACTCCTTCAACCAAGTCTTCTTAATGCTCGAGAAGTCCAGGTTCTTCCACTCTTCCTTCCAGAGCTGGAAATAGGGAATGTCAGAGGACGACGGTGCCGGATCGCACGGTTCTATCCTGACCAAAGACGGCATGACGACGGCCTCACCGATGAGCAACGCTTCCCCTTGCCCCAAGGTCGGCAGCTTCTCACACAGGTTGCCGAGCGTGTCGGGCAACAAGCGCGCTACATAGCTTTGGTCGCTTGGGTTGGTCAAGCGCATCGCAAGGAAGTTGGCACACTGCGAGAAGATCGTCTCGGAGATTTCGGACGGACGTTGGCTGGAGAGCAAGAGCGTGACGCCATATTTCCGGCCTTCCTTGGCAATCCGCTCAATCGAAAACTTTGAAGCCCGGAACTTGACCAAGTCGCTGTTCGGAACGTACTTGTGTGCCTCTTCGTATACCAAAAGGATCGGAGCGTCGTTGTTGATCTTTTCGCCAGCCTTGCTCCGCATCACCTTGTAGTAGTAGCCATACTCGAACAGGATCCGCGAGATCAACGAGACTGTGATGCTGAGTACCTCGAACGGAACGCCGCTCAGATCGATTACCGTGACGTTCGACTGCGCTGCGCCATAGCCGATAAGGCTCATCAGCGTGCCTTCAAGAGTCGCGGTATCAGCTGCCTTTCCAAAGAGGAATTGAAGCCGGTCTTGGGCAACCTTCGATTCAAAGCGTGCGAAGAACTTGTCGAGTGATTTGTCGGCGTAGCTTCCCCCGGTCACGTTTTGGTTCTTCGTCGGATGAAATTTCAGGCGATTCGCGAAGTACATGTCGAGACGCTTGTCCGCACTCAATTGCAGACCATCGTCCTTCTCAGTCTTGCCATCAGCCAGCTTGTAGGAACCATCGTCAACCATGTACCGCGTCTCGTCCTTCGAGTTCACGGTCTCGTTCTTAACATTGAACAGTGCATTCAAGACCTCATGAATATCGAACTTCAACGGGCTGTCATAGAAGACATGCGTCGCTGTGACGTTGTGCCTCTTCTTGTTCTCAGTTACCAGATAGCGGAAGACCGCAGACTGGTTGTAGTTGTCACGCTCACCGGTATCGAGAAGCACCTCTTCCAACTCTTCGCTATTGAGAAGCCAATACGGAAGCGTCAGCGTGCTCGCATCGAGAAAATTGGCTTTGGGGAATGCTGATCTATACTCCGAATGAATATCGAAGATGACGACGTGAGAGTTGTTCAGCGTGTACTCGCCATCCTTTGCACTAACGGCCGACTGAATGATCTTTGTAATAGTGTGGGATTTGCCGGCCCCCGTCGAACCAACAATCGCCAGATGCTTGTTGAAGAACCGATTTCCGTCCACCGGCACTTTGATCTTCAGATTGGACGCCAACGAGCTAAAGAGGAACGTCTTGGCCGGCTCTACGGACCCCTCGAAGATCTTCCTGATGTCTTCTTCGGTCGCTGGAGACACGCCAGTTGGCGGAATGGTCAGTGTGTCCCCGCCTCGAATGAACTTACCATCGGCAATGATGCCTAGAGGAAGGGCCTCAATGATATGGCGCCGCTCGGCCTTCTCGGTAACCTCGATGCAGAAGTTCTCGATGATGGCAATCAACGCGCAGTCGTCACTGTCCGTGATACGCAGATAGGAGCCGACCTTGAGGCTACTTCCAACTGAGAATGCAGCAATATCGTCCACCGAAATCTTCACCTTATCAGGGAAAACTGCGATGACCTCAGCCTTGATTTTTCTTTCATTACTCATGACTGCATGACCTCTTGAATAAAATAGAAACTAGTGCATTTAATCGGATGAATTGCGGTTCCCTTCGGAACTGTGGTTGCATCCAAAGGCTGCGTCTTGTAGAGATCATAGAGCTCGACAAATGACCCGCTAATAGATTGAATGCTGGAAGCCAGCTGATCTTCGGTCGGAATGAACTTGACCCGCCAAAGGTTGTCCTTCGTCGGATCAGAAGCGAGCAGGTTCGCCGAATAATCCGAGCCAAGGAATGGATAGCCATCGGTAAACTTGACCCCCTTCTTCCAGAGAATCATCTTGACTTCAACCAGTCCTATGGGATCAATACCCCGCAACAGGACATAAGGCGAAAATCTGTCCTGTGGGGGGGTTCGTTGGAGTTCCTTGTGCGAGAAGAATTCACCCAACTTCTCAATCATCTTCGCCGCTTTGCTGGCGTCAAAATCATCCTGCATTTCGATCGAAAAAATCCTCGACACCTTGGGCATCTTTGTTGCATTGAATCTGAAATGCTTACGACGAATGAGCCTTGCAAAGTAGTCAGCGCCAAACTTCTGCTTCAGCCATGAACTGAAAACCACTTCTTTGCGGTTGATCTCTTTGAGAAACCGTTCTCGCGTAATCTTCCGCTTCGCCTCGTCGACTTCAACAGCCAGACCCTGAATGACATTGATAGCACTCGGATAGTAGAAAACCTCGGCATCCGTAGCGGTGCAGTCGTCGAGTTTGTCAATCAAGAGTTGGACTAGTCTTTTTTGCTGCTCAGCATAGGACGGCGCATTGATATCGATGTCAAGCAGCATACGAAACAATTCGAGCTGGGCATCAGTGATTTTCAGCTCTTGATGGACCTTATGCTCAATATTCTTGCTGGAGAACGTCAGCAAGCTGTCCTTCAAAAAATCAATGGTGAGAGGAAGTTTCAGCTTGGCATGCCCATCTTTGTAGTGCCCATAGAGCCGATATCGATAAACCTGATTCGCCGGGCAACCTCGCGCATGAAAATGCCGTAGCATCAAAATCACCGCATCTTTGATCACTGAGTGGTTGTATTCAGTTCCCTCATAGTATTTGCACTGCACAAATACGCTGTCGCCACCATCGTCAAGATCAATATCCTCAATCCCCTCGACCGTCACGCTCGCATGTTTGGAGGCACAGAGCAGGCGCACGATCGTCTGGTCGAACTGGTAGAAGTAACCTTTGATGGTTGCAGTAGCGCTGCGATCGGTCACAGTTGGTCCTCTAAGTTCTTTGATTCGGCATTGTGCCGACACAATCCCAAAAGCTGCCATCCATGGCTATCCGTCAATCTGTCGCCGATTGGAAGCTCTCTATACGAGGCTGCGCGCGGCGACACCCAAGTCCTGCCACGCCTGCGGATGGCAACTAAAAATCAGAATCTGATGCCGGGCCGCCGCGTCATAGAGGACGCGCTTCATATGGCCATGGCGCTCCTGATCGGTGTTCACCAGCGCGTCGTCAAGGATAAGCAAAGTTGGTTTCCCCGCAGCCTGGAGCAAGTCAGCATATGCGAGACGCGCCACCACACCCATCTGCTCCCTGGCCCCCACGCTCAGTTCTTCAAATTCTCCACATTCAACTCCGTTGGTGTCCACCCTCGTAATGAGCCCGGGGGAGAGGTCCTCACCTACCTCGATGTGCGCCCCTGGAAACAGGATCTGCAGATAGTGGTTTAGGTGCTTTTGAAGTGGTGCCCGCAAGCGCCGCGCAAGGTCCAGGCGTTTTTCATTGAGCAGCTTTAGTAAGTGGTCCAGCGCCTTCGCCCTGCGATCTAGCTCAGTGCACCGCCGATCCACTTGCTCGAACTCTCGCTGCTTTTCCGCAGCAGCTTCCTCCTGCCCAAGAGCCCCCTTCGCCTCCAGGTCTGCCTCGAGTCGAGTGATGTCTGTGGCCCGCTGCGCGTGAGAAGCTTCAATCTGCTTTGCACTCCGGTCGAACCTCTCGACATCCTGCTGGAGCACCGGCAGATTTATCGTCTGCAGTCGCACGGCAAGTTCAGTAGCCCTACTTTGGGCCGTCGTCTGGTATGCGAGCGCATCGGTCAAGGCGTGACTCGCTTCCGCCTTTTTCTCTGCCCGTCGCGGATCGTTCAGGGTCACCTTGACAGCCACAAGCTCATCTTCCGCTGCTCTGACCTTTGCGCTCGCATCACTGACAGCGAGCTTCGCTTCGTTCAACTCTGCGGAAATATCAGCAAGGGCAGTCCGCGCAGCCGCCTCCTCTGACTCTGCCTGCGACACGACGGGCACCGACGCCTCGGCATAAGCAGGCGCTGTCATTGCATCAAGCACCTGCTTGGCTTCGGTAAGCTTGGTGGTTTGCGCAGTCACCTCCGTGGTCAGCGCGACAAGGCCCTTTGGGGCGTGGGCAGCAAGCACCGCCGCCGAGGCTTTGGCCTCGGCGGCACGCTGCCCCTGAAGACGTTCCCGCTCGTCGGCAGCGGCTAGGCTTGCAATCCCCAACGCCTGCAGAATAGATACCTGTGTATCCCGCAGGCGATCGCGATCACTAACAAGGCTCTCGAGGTCTTCTCCCCCCGGCAGGACAGTGATACGGCCTACGCCCTCAATGTCTATGCCAGTGCGAGCGACAACGGTCAAGCGTTTGGCCCCTGTCACCTCCATCTCTGCCATCCGAACCTTCGCACTTGGGAGTAGCTCAAACTCAAGAGCCGTAGAGATAGCGTCCAATCTCGCTTGTGCGGTGCGGAGCGTTTCGGAACATTCGCGCAGCCGCTTAAGCTCACCAGCAGGCATTGCAAGCGCCTGGGCATCGGCTTGTAGTTGTGTCAGCCTGTCTTGCTCGACTTGAGCTTTGCTTCGACTCGACTCGAGCGCAGCGACATGCGCTGTGAGGTCTTCAACGGCCTTTGCCTGGGCAACGCGGGCAGCCGCCTGGCGCGCTGCATGCAAACGTTCTCGCGCCTTGACGTCAGCTTGTACGGCAGCCGCTTGACGCGGCTCCCATGCCTGAAGCTGCCTCCGCGCCTGGCACAGCCCCTGTTGAGCAGCTTCCAAATTCTCCACACGCAGCCCGAGGGCCTCATCGTCTCGCGCCATGGTTTGGAGCTGATCGCGCAAGGCATTCACCTGCACCGTAGCCTGCTTCAACACAGCATCTTGCGCTGCCTTCCTTTCGGACAGCCCTTTGGCGTCATCCAATCGCGCTTGGGCGAGCGCCAACTGCTCACGCAACGCAAGCCAAGGGCGCGTATCGTTGTCACGGTCATGATCCCGGCGCAAGCCTGCGAGACGATCGACACCGGTTCGGTAGGCTTCAATGTCCTTGCGCAATACTTCTAGCTCAGTCTCAAGCGCCGAGCGACGGCTAAGAGCTTCCGAAAAAGCACCGCGTGGAGCCCCAGTGGACGGGGTAAGAAGCTCGTTACGCTCTGTCTCAACAGTCTTGATAATGACGTCTCCACTGGTGGCCGCCAATTCTCCCAGCGTGTCTCCAAGGGCGTTTCGCAGGTGATCACCTGCGAAACGCACAGCGTCAGAGATTTCGTGCGACGTTCCCTGCTTGATCCACAGGAGCCCTGGAATGCCCATGTGCTCCGGCGAACTGGCGCCTTTGCCAGCAAAGCGAAACCCTAGGAGCTCGCCTAAATGGTCTTCCGCGGCAGTTCCATCTATTGATTTGCCATCGATCTTCAGCTCGCAACGCTTTTTGCCCAAGAATGCCTTGGTGAGCCGTGCAGGTTTACTGCCAAGTTCGAATTCGATTTCGACAGTTGGCGTCGCCGAGCTGTCGCTCCAAGGCCGCAGCGACTCCATCGCACTGGACCGGTGTCGTTCGAAGAATGCCGCGCGGATAGCCTCTACCACGGTGGACTTACCCGACTCATTAGGGGCCACGAACAGGTTCAGGCCATCGACAAGGCCGCTCAATTCCAGTGGAGTACGAAACCGCTTGAAGTTCTCGATTCGCAAACGCTTGAGCTTCATGCTCCAGCTCCCGCACGAGGCCCCTGGGCGTCAAGCACTCGCGCCAGCGCAAGAATCGCGTCTCGCGCAAGCTCGGGGTCGCTACCGTTCTGCTCTGTTCGCAACTGCTGCAATACTTCTCCCACAAACCCGTCGACATGCAGCGCCTGAATGTCTTCTTCAGTCGGTTCCAGCCTCAATGCAGTACTGTCCCAGACCACGGCGCGCGCTTTGGCTCGTGCCGCGCCCAGCGCGGCAATGAGCTTACGATGCCCTGCCAAATTGCAGGTGCCAGAGACATGTACTTGCAGAACATCATCATTCCCCGCCGTGTTAAAAATGTCCACAATCCCGTCAATATCCGAGTCGACAGCCATCTCCGTTTCTAACTGAAGCCAGTTGAACTTACCGGTTCGCACCGCTTCAACAACGGGCACAGCTCCCTCCGCTTCGATAGAAACCCAAAGCGCTTGGCCCGAATCATTGGCCTTGAAACGGTCTGTCTCCGGTGTTCCGGCATACCAGGTCCTATCGTCGATGCGCTTGGTGCCATGCCAGTCGCCCAAAGCGAGGTAGGCCAGCCCCGCGTCTTGCGCCCTGTCAGCGGCAATCGGATTCGCCGAGTCAATCTCGCCAGGAAGAATTCCTTGCACGCACCCGTGCGCGATGCCGATCCGAGGCAACCCATCACCGCCGGGCGTTGTACCGAACCACTCGGTGAGGTCGCTATGAGTATGGCGTTGAGTGAGCGGCGCCGGCAGCAGGGTGAATTTTCCCGCTACGGCAACAGGCTCGGCTTTTAGGCAAAGGAGAACGTTACTGGGAATGGCATCTATGCGAAAGGCACGGGTCCAAACCGACTCGGTCAACGCGGCATCATGGTTGCCTGGAATGAGCACCCACGTGCCCGCAAAGCCTCTCATCGCATTAAACAGCCGTCGAATAGTCTTGTCGGAAACTGTCTGAGCATCAAACACGTCGCCTGCGACCAAGACGGCATCGACGCAGCGCTCGGTAGCGATAGCAGCCAGCCGTTCCACAACCACAAAGCGGGCCTCGAACAATGCAGCAGCGTCGTCAGGCTCAAATTGCGAAAAGACTCGGCCGATCTGCCAATCGGCTGTATGCAAGATCGAAATCAAGATGTCCCTCTCCTAATTCTTTCGTTATTCAGGGAACACGCCACAATGGCTAGCACGGTAGTCGCCCCGTACTCGGTCTCAATCGTAACAAAAAAAACCTAGGACACGAAAGCTAATGAAGATTGCAGCCTTCCTCATCCTTATCAAGGTCTAGGATGAACGGACCGAACCTTAGCGCGCCCAAAACAAAGAACACACTGGTCAGAGGTGGAAATGCTCTCGGATTGCAACGCACTCCCTCACAGCCTGGAACCGGACGCCGGGAAGCGGGCCGACACGAATCCGAAGCTCAAAAATGACGATCGCAGGGGAACTCCGAGTCGAATGCAGAGCCACTGAGTCGTTACGGGACACCATGAAAGCCATGAAAAGCGGGCTACGATGTTCGCAGCCCGCTCATTATGACAATCTTCGGGGTTTTGTAATGAAACGAAAATCACGAAGTAGCGAGAGTCGAACTCAGCGCCTCATAGTGACCTCCCCTACGACTATGCAGGGGAGCTCTCGCAAACCGCCACCTCATCACGTTTCCCATGATTGACCATCCAAGTTGTCGCCACGGGAGTCAAAATCGGCGTGTATGTTTCGCAGGCAGCCCATGCATCGACTATATTCGCCCATTCTTGAAGCATGTGACGACGCTGCTCGGCATATTCCGCCTTGTTGTAAATCGACCGAGAAGACCGTCCACTTTCATGTGCGAGGCACTTTTCGATCCAGTCACCATTGAAACCGGCCTCATTAAGCAATGTAGACCCCGTTCGCCTCAAATCATGGACAGTGAATGAATCCAATGGCAGCCCTGCGGCCTTCGCCCGCTCTGAAATGAGCTGCGTTACTCGATTCAAAGTAGCCTTGGACATGCATCGATCCGCGCTATAACGCGAAGGCAATATATACCTTGACCCAGCTGAATACGTACGCAGCGCGATCATGATGTCCATAGCCTGAGAAGATAGATACACGTTGTGCGCCCTCCTCCCCTTCATGCGGCTCTTCGGAATGGTCCATACAGCCGTCTCGAAATCGACTTCATCCCAAGTCGCCTCGATCAATTCACTCTTGCGGACCAAGGTCAGCAGGATCAGCCGCAACGCGAGCCGGATCGCCGAATGGGTCGGGACAAGTTCCAACTGCCGACACATCAGCTGGATTTCCTCAGGAGATAGCGCTCGATCTTTCGGCACGCACGTGGCAATAGACGCTGCACTGACATCATCAGCTGGATTGCTCACCTTCTCCCCATGAAGGTTCGCGTAGCCATAGACCTGTTTGATGATGTCACGAATGTGAACGGCCACCGTGGGCGCTCCTCGCTCCTTCACGCGCAGGCATAGAGCACGGAGATCCTCCGCTTGGACCTCGTTCAGGAGACGTTTTTTGAAGATCGGCAGGATGTCGCGATCCAGCACGCTCTTGCGCATCGCTCTAGTAGAAGGAGCCATGGCAGCCCCATAAAGCCAATGGACAGCGTGATCACCGAAGGTCTTGATCTCGGGCCCACGGGCTTTCTCGCGCTGTTTCTGGATGGCTGGGGAGATTCCATCGCGCACCAACCGCTTAGCTGCCGACAGCTTGTCCCGCGCAGCGGCGAGCGAAATTCCGCCGAAGCCATAACGGCCGATAGTCAGTGTTTCGCGCCTACCATTGATGCTGTAGTCGTATCGAAAGGAGATGAACCCTGTCGGTGAGATGGCCACGTACATCCCTTCACGATCAAAGACTTTGTAGAGGGACGAGCGAGGCTTGAGGTTCCGAAGGGTGAAGTCTGTAAGCATGTAGATTTCCTAAATTGAGACGGCCTGTTGCCATCACCAATCGCGAAACCTACAGATTTCCACTCAACACCGAGCGCCTAACCACTTGCTTGAGCACCAGACCCTGCCTCATACGGTCTCAAGCCACAGCCTTCAACGTCGCCACCCTAAAACAACCGGCAAACTGGCCGAAAAACGGCTCTCTGCCTTTTGCCAGCTTGTATGCAGGGGCATGGCGCCCTAAGCTACTTAAAACTAAAGAACCACGATGAATATCTGAAAGAGACGAATGCCTTCCAGCCAGACGACGTACACCTGCCCGCCAACCCGCATGAAACCTGACTTTTTTGACCGCAGCATACCGTGTCGCACGGTATCGGCAGACGGTATGGCACTTAGCCTAGCTCGGACCTAAGCTGAGAGCGCCATTTCTACCGTCGCCGATACCGTCGATTTCAGCGTCTCGCAACAATCGACCAAGAGAGGATGAAGAAGACGATTACCTTTTTAAATCAATAGCTTAGAGATAGATCACCGGCTATATTTCATCAACTTGCACATGCAAAACATGCCGTAAGTTTTTGATTTATAAGGAGTTTTTTCACCCCTCACTCCCACTCAATCGTAGCCGGCGGCTTCCCCGAAACGTCATACACCACCCGGTTCAAGCCACGTACCTCGTTGATAATCCGGTTCGAGCAACGCCCCAGCAACGCATAAGGCAAATGCGCCCAATGCGCCGTCATGAAGTCGGTGGTCTGCACCGCGCGCAGCGCGACGACGTAGTCGTAGGTGCGGCCGTCGCCCATTACGCCGACGGACTTGACCGGCAGGAACACGGCGAAGGCCTGGCTGGTCAGGTCGTACCAGCTCTTGCCGACCTGGGCGGGTTCGCACAGGCCGGCGGCGGCGTCCTGTTCGGTGGCGATGGTGGCGCGCAGTTCTTCGATGAAGATGGCGTCGGCGCGGCGCAGCAGTTCGGCGTAGTCGCGCTTGACTTCGCCGAGGATGCGCACGCCCAGGCCCGGGCCGGGGAACGGGTGGCGGTAGACCATCTCGGGCGGCAGGCCGAGTTCGACGCCGAGTTCGCGCACTTCGTCCTTGAACAGGTCGCGCAGCGGTTCGAGCAGTTTGAGGCCGAGCGTCTCGGGCAGGCCGCCGACGTTGTGGTGGCTCTTGATGGTGGTGGCTTTCTTGGTTTTGGTGCCGCCGGATTCGACCACGTCGGGGTAGATGGTGCCTTGCGCGAGCCATTTGGCCTTGCTGAGCTTCTTGGCTTCGGCCTGGAACACCTCGACGAATTCGCGGCCGATGATCTTGCGCTTGGCTTCGGGGTCGGTGACGCCGGCGAGGTGGCCGAGGAACTGTTCGGCGGCGTCGATGTGGACGACCTTGGCGTGCAGGCGGCCGGCGAACATTTCCATGACCATCTTGCCTTCGTTGAGGCGCAGCAGGCCGTGGTCGACGAACACGCAGGTGAGCTGGTCGCCGATGGCGCGGTGGATCAGGGCGGCGGCCACGGACGAGTCGACGCCGCCGGATAAGCCGAGGATGACTTCTTCGTCGCCGACCTGTTCGCGGATCCTGGCGACGGCTTCGGCGATGTGGTCGCGCATGACCCAGTCGGGCCGGGCGGCGGCGATCTTGAGCACGAAGCGTTCGAGGATGTCGCGGCCCTTGGCGGTGTGCGTGACTTCGGGGTGGAACTGCACGGCGTAGTAGCCGCGCGCTTCGTCGGCCATGCCGGCGATCGGGCAGCTCGGCGTGGAGGCCATGAGCTTGAAGCCGGGCGGCAGCTCGGCGACCTTGTCACCGTGGCTCATCCAGACCTTGAGCATGCCGTGGCCTTCGGGCGTGGCGAAGTCTTCCAGGTCCTTGAGCAGCGCGGTGTGGCCATGCGCGCGCACTTCGGCGTAGCCGAATTCGCGGTGGTCGCTCCATTCCACCTTGCCGCCCAGCTGCACGGCCATCGTCTGCATGCCGTAGCAGATGCCGAGCACCGGCACGCCGAGGTCCCACACGGCCTGCGGCGCGCGCAGCTGGTGGTCTTCGTAGGTGCTGGCGTGGCTGCCGGACAGGATGACGCCCTTGGGCGCGTACTCGCGCACGAATTCGTCCGACACGTCGTTCGGGTGGATCTCGCAGTAGACGTGCGCTTCGCGCACGCGGCGGGCGATCAGCTGCGTTACCTGCGAGCCGAAGTCAAGGATGAGGATTTTGTCGTGCATGATGGGCGGATGGCGTGTCGTCCAGCGCGGGCTCGGGCATCACCTCGGTGCCCGGGCCATAGCCGGGCGGCGGGGTGATACCGGGCTCTTGCCGGTATTCGGGTGATTGCGGCCGGCGTGCCGCGGGCGGCGTGCCGGCATCTTTGTTCTGCGCGTCTTTCTGCAGTTCGCGCTTGTCGCGTTCGGCGCGCTCGCGCACGCGCACGCGCTTGGCGGCGGGCAGCTGCACGGCCGCAAAGAAAGCGAGGACCGCGGCCAGCACCGGCAGCCAGATCTTGCCCGCGCCCTGCACCGGCAGGTCGAGCATGAGCATCCAGGCCACGATCAGGATCGCGCTGACGAGGTTGACCTGCCCGACCGTGCGCGCCACCGCGACCGTGAGCTGGCCGTTGATGGTGGCCTGCCACAGCAGCAGCGCCAGGCCGATCAGCGCGACGCCGAGCAGTTGCCCGTAGAGCGGGGGCTGGGGCTGCGGCAGTTGCAGCGCACTGTAGAGCGTCGTGAAAGGCGACAGCAGCAGGACAACGCCGAGCAGCAACTGCAGCAGGGCATCGAGGAACAGCACAGCTCGCAGCAATACTTTCATGAAATCTCCTCCGGTCAGGCGTGGGCCCGGCCTGGGGGCGCGGCCGGCTCGGCCCGGGGGAAACCTGTACCGGGCCGCGCGGCTGGCGGGGCGTCGCGCCCCGCGCAGCCACTGGTCGAATCGACTTAGTCGATGTAGTAGTTCGGCGCTTCCTTGGTGATCTGCACGTCGTGCACGTGCGATTCGCGCATGCCGGCGGCGGTGATCTGCACGAACTCGGAAGTCTCGTGCCAGCTGGCGATGGAGCTGCTGCCGCAGTAGCCCATCGAGGCGCGCACGCCGCCGCAAAGCTGGTGGATGATGGCCGTGACCGAGCCCTTGTAGGGCACGCGGCCTTCGATCCCTTCGGGGACCAGCTTGTCGACGTTGGCGGTGTTGTCTTCCTGGAAGTAGCGGTCGGCCGCGCCGTCCTTCATCGCGCCCACCGAGCCCATGCCGCGGTAGCTCTTGAACGAGCGGCCCTGGTACAGGAACACCTCGCCCGGCGCTTCCTCGGTGCCGGAGAACATGCCGCCCATCATGACCACGTGCGCGCCGGCTGCGAGTGCCTTGGCGATGTCGCCCGAGTAGCGGATGCCGCCGTCGGCCACCAGCGGCACGCCGGTGCCCTGGAGCGCCTCGGCCACGTTGGCCACCGCGGTGATCTGCGGCACGCCCACGCCGGCGACGATGCGGGTGGTGCAGATGGAGCCGGGGCCGATGCCGACCTTGACGCCGTCGGCGCCGTGGTCGACCAGCGCGCGCGCGGCGGCGCCGGTGGCGATGTTGCCGCCGATCACCTGCACCTGCGGGTAGTTCTGCTTGACCCAGCGCACGCGGTCGAGCACGCCCTGGCTGTGCCCGTGGGCGGTGTCGACCACGATCACGTCGACGCCGGCCTTGACCAGCAGGTCGACGCGCTCGTCGTTGTCCGGGCCCACGCCTACCGCCGCGCCCACGCGCAACTGGCCGCGGTCGTCCTTGCTGGCCAGCGGGTGTTCCACGGCCTTCTGGATGTCCTTGACGGTGATCAGGCCGCGCAGCTCGAAGGCCTGGTTGACCACCAGCACGCGCTCGAGGCGGTGGCGGTTCATCAGGCGCTTGGCGTCTTCCAGCGAGGCGTCCTCGCCCACCGTGACGAGCTTCTCGCGCGGGGTCATCTTGGCGCGCGCCGGTGCGTCGAGGTCTTCCTCGAAGCGCAGGTCGCGGTTGGTGATGATGCCCACCACGGACTTGCCTTCCAGCACGGGGAAGCCGGAGATGCCGTATTGATGTGACAATGCAATCACATCGCGGATCTTCATGTCCGGCGGGATGGTGATCGGGTCGCGCAGCACGCCCGACTCGTAGCGCTTGACGCGCGCCACCTCGCGGGCCTGGTCGGCCGGCTTCAGGTTCTTGTGGACGATGCCGATGCCGCCGGCCTGCGCCATTGCAATGGCCAGGCGGGCTTCCGTGACGGTATCCATTGCGGCGGATACCAGCGGAATGTTCAGTTCGATCGAACGGGTCAGGCGGGTGCGGAGGGAGACATCACGGGGCAGTACCGACGAATAGGCCGGCACGAGCAGCACGTCATCGAATGTGAGTGCTTTCTGGACAAGACGCATAGCAATTCCTCTAGGCGCAAAACCGAATTATACAGGAATGGCACGTTTCTTGATGCGCCTGCGAGTGCCCTTGTGCGAGTCTGCTATGCTCTTTGTCTTTTTTCCGGCATAGGCGGACCACGATGGGGATCGGCGTACTGTGCGGCCTGCTGGCCGGCGCGTTCTGGGGCATGGTGTTCATCGCGCCCAAGCTGCTGCCGGTCTTCTCGCCGTGGGAGCTGGCCATCGGCCGCTACCTGGCCTACGGGCTGGTGGCGTTCGCCGCCGCGCTGCCGCTGATGACGCGCATCGCGCGCAAGCTCACCCGCGCCGACTGCGTGGCGCTGCTGCGCCAGGCCTTCACCGGCAACCTGCTCTACTACGTGCTGCTGGCCTTCGGCGTGCAGCTCGCCGGCGTCGGCCCGACCTCGCTGATCATCGGCATCCTGCCCATCTCCGTGACCATCATGGGGCGGCGCGACCACGGCGCGGTGCCGCTGGCGCGGCTGATCTGGCCGCTGCTGGTGGTGGCCGCGGGCATCGCCTGCATCAACCTCGACCTGTTCGGCGGCGGCGCCGGCGCGCACGGGCCGGCCGCCGGCGAGGCCGCGCGCACGGTGTGGGAGCGCGTGGCCGGCGTGATGTGCGCGGCCGGCGCGCTGGTGTGCTGGACGCTCTATGCGGTCGACAACGCGCGCTACCTGCAGCGCAATCCCCAGTACAGCGGCAACGAGTGGTCGGCGCTGTACGGCATCTCCACCGGCGTGGTCTCGGTGGTGCTGGCCATCGCCGGCTGGCTGCTGGCCGGCGACCGCCTGGGCGACGCCGGCAGCGGGCGCGACTGGCAATGGTTCTGGATGGTCAACGCGGCGGTGGCGCTGGGCGCGTCGCTGATCGGCAACAACCTGTGGAACATCTCGAGCCGCCGCCTGCCGCTCACGCTGTCGGGCCAGATGATCGTGTTCGAGACGCTGTTCGCGCTGGCCTACGGCTTCGTGTTCGACCACCGCCTGCCGCGCCCGCTGGAGATCGCCGCCATTGTGTTGCTGATGGTCGGCGTGGCGTGGTCGGTGCGCTTGCACGCCACCGGCAAGTCTGCCTAAACTAGCGCCGCAGTCGCGGCGGTCCGGCCGCGCGGCCGCGATATTCCGATTCGCCGATTCGCCGATTCTCCGATTCCCGTTGCTCCCCGCAGGCTGTCACCCGACCCGACGACCCGAGCCAATGAAACCCATGCTTGCGCGCCTGACCGCGCACCTCGCCACGCACCCGATCGCGACCCTCACGCTCGCCGCCCTGGCCTGCCTCTGCCACCCCGCCGCCGCGCAGGCGCAATGGCAGTGGCGCGACGCCGCCGGCCGCACCGTGTTCAGCGACGTCCCGCCGCCGCCCTCGGTGCCGGTCGCGAGCGTCATCAAGGCGCCCGGCCGCTTTGCCGGCATGCTGCGGCCCGCCGACGCGGCG